>NZ_JAUBQQ010000093.1:0-17698 GCF_036701335.1 Microcoleus sp. Pol12B5
CGACCCCATCTTTTTTTACCTCACGTTGGGCAAATCCGCCACTGGTGGGGCTTTTGACGGGGTTGTCACCCCGTCAGAGCTACCGCTTTATTCACTAAGCTTTCCCGATCCGTTACTGATTGAAACTGTAGCTGGAGTTCGGGATCTTGCGAGACTTCTTGAAAAAAATGATTGACGTTTTCAAATTCAAAAGACATGAGATTTGCTCCTGATTGAATTGTTTGTGTCTGGTAACTGTTTATAGTTTATTAAATTCCCCCGCGGAAGTAGCTAGCTAAAAGTTGAGTTTTGAACCTATAAAAAAGCTAGCTAAGAACTAGCTATAAAATCGGGTAACAATCTGAACTTTTGGGTAGGTATCGCCGATCGCCTACAACGATAGACTGGTAACACTCTCCTGTGATGAGTCAAGCCTGCTTCCTATTGAGCGTTCCCAAAGTGCGATCGGCAATTAAGAAAGCCCCAAGAGTAGTACAAAAAAAGGGCGATCGCACTCCAAGAGGCATTGTGCGATCGCCCGAGAGTCAAGAAAGCTGCTGACATTATTTAACAAGCTGTAGTGAGAAGTGCTATGGGTATTGAGATACATTGCACTTTCCCGCAATCAACATTGCACCCCTCTGAAGATCAGATCTGTGGGTAGAACGAATGAATTTACCATCTGGGTTGCTTAAGATTAAAATATCGATTTAAGCAGATTGAGGCGATCGCGCGACGGCAAAAAGAGCGATCGGGCTAACTCTCTAAATCCAAACCCCAGAATCCTATGCTGTATTCTCCATTTCAGCGACTCAAATCGACCCACTCTAGGTTCACTCCTGTTTTCCTAGCTTCCATTTCCCTGTTTCTATTTACCACTGCTCCCCTATTAACTCCTGACTCTCTATTTCCAGCGATCGCTCAAACTACCGATGCTCGTAAAACCGAGGCCGATCGGCTGTTTCAGCAGGGCAACCAACAGTATCAGACTAGCCAATTTTCAGCCGCGCTGAATTCCTGGCAACAGGCACTGCAAATTTATCGCGCCATTAAATACCGTTACGGGGAGAGTTGGGCACTGGGCAATTTGGGAAGCGCTTATCGCTCTCTGGGCAACTATGCCCAAGCGATTGAGTATGCAGAGCAACAGTTAGCGATCGCCCGCGAAATTAAATACCGCGAAGGGGAAGGGGAAGCACTGGGCATTTTGGGAGATGCTTACAACTCTCTGGGCAACTATGACAAAACCATTGAGTATGTACAACAACAGTTAGCGATCGCCCGCGAAATTAAAGACCGCTACGCGGAAAATGAGGCACTAGGCAATTTGGGAGCCGTTTACTTCTATCTGGGCAACTATGGCAAAGCCATGGAGTATGCACAGCAACACTTAGCCATCGCCCGCGAAATTAAGGATCGCCGAGGGGAGAGTAATGCACTGGGTAATTTGGGAGTCGCTTACCACTCTCTGGGCAGCTATGCCAAAGCGGTTGAGTATTCAAAGCAACATTTAGCGATCGCCCGCGAAATTAAAAACCGCCGAGGGGAAAGTACAGCACTGGGCAATTTGGGAGCCGCTTACTTCTATCTGGGCGACTATGCCAAAGCCCTTAAATTTGGGGAGCAGAGTTTAGCGATCGCCCGTGAAATTAAAGACCGCCGAGGGGAGAGTAATCCACTGGGTAATTTGGGAGCCGCTTACCTCAGTCTGGGCAACTCGGCCAAAGCGGTTGAGTATTCACAGCAACATTTAGCGATCGCCCGCGAAATTAAAAACCGCCTTGGGGAGGGTGTGGCACTAAGCAATTTGGGAGCCGCTTACCACTCTCTGGGCAACTCGGCCAAAGCCATTGAGTATACACAGCAGACTTTAGCGATCGCCCGCGAAATTAAAGACCGCAAAGGGGAAGGTATAGCACTGGGCAATTTGGGAGTTGCTTACGGCTCTCTGGGCAACAATGCCAAAGCGATTGAGTATTCACAGCAATATTTAGCCATCGCCCGCGAAATTAAAAACCGCCTTGGGGAGGGTAGGGCGCTCACCAACCTCGGAGTGGCGTTATTGAAAGCTGGCAACCCAACAGAAGCCGAGAAAATGCTCCTCAAAGGGATTCAAGTTTGGGAATTGATGCGTCAAATGCTCGGCTCCAACGACGCGCATAAAGTCTCCATCTTTGAAGGACAAGCTCGCACCTATCGGACTTTACAACAAGTTCGGGTAGCTCAGAATAACCCGATCGCGGCTTTAGAAATTGCCGAACGGGGACGTGCTCGTGCCTTTGTCGATATACTCACACAACGCTTATCAACTGGTGATGCCAATTCGGTCATCGCCACTGCTCCCAACGGCGAGCAAATTCGCCAAATCGCCAAAGCACAGAACGCGACTTGGGTGCAGTATTCCATCATCTACGATACTTTCGAGATCCAAGGCAAACAAGTAGGGAGGGAATCCGCGCTCTACATTTGGGTAATTTCACCGACAGGCGAAATAACCTTCCGCCAAGTTGACCTCCAACCCCTTTGGCAACAGCACAACCGCTCCCTAGCCAGCTTGATCGTTGGCAATCAAGAATTTCTTGCCGTCCGCCGTCGCAGCAGTCTTGGCTCCACCCAACCCGAACCGGACTTACCGACGCTGCATCAACTGCTGATTGATCCGATCGCCAATTTCCTACCCAAAGATCCCAATGCCCACGTCATTTTCATTCCCCAAGGTTCCTTGTTCCAAGTGCCCTTCCCCGCCCTGCAAGATAGCAACGGCACTTACTTAATCCAGAAACACACCATTCTCACCGCCCCCTCGATTCAAGTTCTGGCATTAACCCGACAACAACGACTGAAGCTAGCAAGTCAGCAATCAAACAGCGGAAAAGCTCTAGTATTGGGCAATCCCACCATGCCTAGTGTGTCTCTCTCTCCCGGAGAACCCAAACGGCAATTGTCTGCTCTACCTGGGGCCGAAGCCGAAGCCAGAGCGATCGCCCCGATGCTCAACACTGAAGCCATCACAGGCGCTCAAGGTACAAAAGCTGCGATCGTCCAAAAAATGCCCCAAGCATCGATTATTCATTTGGCAACGCATGGATTGCTCGATGATGTAAACGGATTGGGAAGTGCGATCGCCCTGGCTCCCTCTGGCACCGACAACGGCTTATTGACCGCACAAGAGATTTTCGACATGAAACTGCAAGCAAACTTAGTTGTTTTGAGTGCTTGCAACACTGGAGAAGGCAGAATTACCGGGGATGGCGTGATTGGTTTGTCGCGATCGCTCATTTCGGCAGGAGTGCCCAGTGTGATCGTCTCCTTGTGGACGGTTCCCGATGCGCCTACAGCCGAATTGATGCAGGCCTTTTATCAAAATCTTCAGAAAAACACGAATAAAGCACAGGCACTTCGGCAAGCTATGCTAACCACAATGAAAGCGCATTCTAATCCGCGAGATTGGGCAGCGTTCACGTTGATTGGTGAGGCAGATTAAGCTTCTTAGGACTTACCAATAAATACCAAAGAAACCTGGTTTTTTACTCGTTGTTAAAGGCTCAAATTTATTATTTTCGTCCAACCAGGTTTCTGCGTACAGGACTAAAGTTTGTAGTGAGGACGACAGTCTTTTTTCATAAAATTATCAGGGAAAAAAGATGATTCAACAATCAAATATGATTCGCGTTTTAATTGCCGACGATCATGCGATAATGCGACAGGGTTTAGCCGCCTTGCTGGAACAAGAACCAGATATAACAGTTGTTGCAAAAGCTAGCAACGGACAGGAAGCATTAACAATGTTCCGTCAATATCAGCCAGACGTGACACTAATGGATGTGCGAATTGCACAAATGGATGGAGTCGAGGCCATTACCGCCCTTTGTACTGAATTTGAAGCTGCCCGCATCGTCGTGTTCACTGCTTATGATGGTGATGAACATATTTATCGCGGGCTGCGGGCTGGTGGCAAAAGTTATCTGCTCAAAGATACCGAACCTGACGAACTTTTTTTGGCAATTCGCACGGTTGTTAGCGGTAAAAAGTACATTCCCAGCGCCGTTGGTGCTAAACTAGCAGCTCGTATAGACAATGCTCAATTGAGCGATCGCGAATTGCAGGTAATTCGCTCGATCGTAACTGGTAAATGCAACCACGAAATCAGCCAATTTTTGCACATCAGCGAAAGTACCGTCAAGTTTCACATCAACAATATTTTGGGCAAATTGGGAGTTAGCGATCGCACGCAGGCCGCGATTTCCGCCTTAAAACGGGGGATTGTCAGCCTGTAGTTTAATGCTCGGTATTTTTTATACTGAGAAATATGACTATTATGAGGGCAAATAATGATAAATAAGACCTTAAGTTTTAGGTAACAACTTTTTAGTAAGGCTAAGCAGGAACTCCATGGTACAATATCTCATTTGCCTCCGTTACATCCCGTACATTGCTCGTTGGGGAAATGGTTATTGTTTTGTTAGCAAATCTGGCAACCACAACAAAATTAGCAATAGCAAGCAGAGGATAACTAAGCCAACTCTAAATATTGTAGCGTTACCCATACCGGGGGCTTGCTGCATGAGGTATACGGGCTGTATTGCATCCATATTTTCTGTAGATTGGGATTGCTATAGTTCTCATTTTTTCACGGAAAAGCAATCGCATATTATGCGATTGCTTTGCAAATTTTAGCCTCATCGATCGCGTGGCTTTTGGCAATTATTAGTCGCTCAGTTCCGATTGCCAAATGCGCGCGACGCTGCTTCAATTAATTGCATGGACGGACCAGGACCAAAAAAGTTAGGCCTTGGACCGCTGGCTGTGATAACAGGGATACCCGCAGCCCGAGCTCGATCGGCCATATCGGAACAGCCGCCTGCGATCGCTTCGAGATCCAAGTCGTTCAATTCTCGATCGGTTGAGTTTTCTTGTTCGGATGCTGCGATTGTCGGCGGTAGTTCTTGAAAAGATTGATTGTTGCTTTCCATCAGATGTTTTCTCCTTGGATGTTTGAACTCAGCAGAAGCGCGATCGCTTCTAGTTACAAGCAGCTCATTTCTTCTGTCCCCAATTATAGGACAGCGTTTCTTCAGTTATTTGGAAGAACGGACGCAAACGCAACAAAAAGTCGGGCTTTGGATCGCTGCCTGTGATAATACGCATACCACCCGCGATCGCATCAAGTTCCAATTCGTTCAATTCTTGATTAGTTGAGTTGTCCGGTGCGGATGCTGTGATTGCGGACGACTCGGACGGTACTTCTTGGGAAAATTGATTGTTGCTTTCCATCAGATGTTTTCTCCTGGGATGTTTAAACTCAGCAGAAGCGCGATCGCTTCTAGTTACAAGCAGCTCATTTGCCGAAATAGGACTGCATGTAGTTAATCAGTTGCGTGGATATGCGGGGTTTCAGATAGTCCGGCACTGGACCTTCGACTGTGATAGTACGCATACCACCTGCGATCGCTTCGAGTTCCAAGTCGCTCAATTCTTGATTAGTTGAGTTTTCCGGTGTAGATGTTGCTTTTTTTATGATGCTTTCACTCGACATGCAAGTTACTCCTTGTGGATTTTTTACAGCTAGGCTCTGGCTGGCCTATGCGTAAATTTAGTTTATTAAATTACCCGGCTAAAGTAGCCAGCTCAAAGTTGAGTTTTGAAGCTATAACAACAACGTAGTTTGAACTAACATTTAGTTGAGGAGATCACCTGAACTTTTGGCTAGGTATCGCAGATCGCATACAACTATATACTGGTAACAATCTCTGGCTATGACTAAAGCCTGCGTCCCATTCCTGAGTTTCTCCAAGTGATCGCCCCAACGCCCCAACGCCTAACAAAAACCCCACACCGCCCATTAAATGCTCAAAAGGTTAAATTCACACGGAGCCTTTACTAATGACCCACTTCGGCATTTTCTGTCCAGCCGGCGACGGCCACCTCAACCCCATGACAACATTAGGCAACGAACTGCTTCGCCGAGGCCATCGAGTCACCGTATTTAACTTCCTCGATGCTAAAACCACCACCTTAGCCAGCGGCTTAGAATTCCAGCCATTAGCTGAAGAAGAGTTTCCCGTCGGCTGGTTCGCAGAAATCATTTCCCAACGCGGAAAACTTAGCGGACTAGCGGCATTGCAACATACTTTTAAGGAAGTTGCGAAGACTTCGGATGCTATTCTTAGAGAGGCTCCTATCGCTATTAAAAAAGCCGATGTAGAAGCTTTACTCGTAGACCAAGTTTCACTGGAAGGAGGAACAATTGCAGAATTTATAAACATTCCTTTTATCACAGTTTGCAGTGCGTTACTATTAAATCGAGACCCAGACGTTCCACCCATTTGTACCCTTTGGCAGTACGATCCAACTTGGAAAGGACGCTTACGGAATCAAGTCAGCTATCAGTTACTCAGTTTACTTGCAAGACCGATTCGAGAAGGGATTTCTGAGTATCGCAGAAAGTGGAACTTACCTTTGCAATCCCACCCAAACGATTATTACTCGAAACTAGCTCAAATCACTCAGCAGTCGGCTGAATTAGAGTTTCCCAGACAAAATTTACCCCCTTATTTCCATTTCACAGGCCCTTATCACAATCCTGCGACGCGCAAACCAGTGCCTTTTCCTTTTGAACAATTAACTGGCCAACCATTGATTTATGCTTCGATGGGAACTATTCAAAATCGCTTGCTGGATGTTTTTCAAACGATCGCCTCTGCTTGTGAAGGATTAGAGGCTCAATTGGTGATTTCTCTGGGAGGTGGCGCGAGTCCAGAATCCTTCCCGCAATTGCCGGGAAATCCGATCGTGGTTGGCTATGCACCCCAATTAGAATTGCTGCAAAAAGCAACTCTCACAATTACTCACGCGGGGATGAATACAACCTTGGAATCCTTGAGCAATGGAGTACCGATGGTGGCAATTCCTGTGGCGAACGATCAGCCGGGAGTCGCAGCGCGGATTGCTTATACGGGTGTTGGGGAAGTGGTTCCTTTGAAGGAATTGAGCGTTTCTAAAATGCGATCGGCAATTGTGAAAGTCCTCACCCAAGAGTCGTATAAACAAAGGGCGATTGAGATGCAAGGGGCGATCGGGCGATCGGGAGGAGTCAAGCGCGCCGCTGACATTATCGAACAGGTTGTATTGACTGGGAAACCTGTTTTGGCAGAAAAATAGTCGCAGACTAAAATCTAAAATCTAAAATCTAAAATCTAAAATCGACTGATGGCTCACGCACCTCTGGTGTGAGGAGCAAATTTATGCTATGTTCGACTGCAAAGTTGACAGCGGTATGAATATGCTGACTCTTCCCGGCGTTGAAATCACAGAGCTCATCTACGAAAGCGCAAACTCTCTGGTTTACCGAGCATTGCGACAGCCCGACAATCAACCCGTCGTCCTCAAAATCCTCAAAGAAAATTATCCCACGCCCCAAGAACTCGCTCGCTATCGCACAGAGTATAAAATTACACAATCTCTGAATCTGAGTGGCTGTATAAAAGCCTATGATTTGCAGCCATATCAAAACACGCTGGTGATGTTTGTCGAGGATTTTGGCGGCGAATCGTTGAAAATTTGGATGCAGCAGCAAAAATTTAGTATTGCAGAATTCTTGCGAATTGCGATCGCAACCACAGAAAGTTTACAACAAATTCACAGCGCCAACATCATTCACAAAGACATTAACCCTTCAAATATTGTCTTCAATCCAGCTAGCGGAGAACTCAAAATTATCGATTTTGGCATTTCCACGCAGTTAACGCGGGAGAATTCTACCCTAAAAAATCCCAACATTTTAGAGGGAACTCTTGCTTATATGTCGCCGGAACAAACCGGCCGAATGAACCGAAGTTTAGATTACCGCACGGATTTTTATTCCCTGGGCGCTACCTTTTACGAACTCCTGACAAACAAATTGCCTTTTGACACCAATGATGTGCTGGAATTGGTACACAGTCATCTCGCTAAACAGCCGTTATCTCCATCTCAGCTGAATCCCGAAATTCCGCAAATTGTTTCCGATATTGTGATGAAGTTGATGGGGAAAAATGCTGAGGAGCGGTATCAAAGTGCGATCGGAATAAAAGCGGATTTAGAAGAATGTTTAAATCAACTGCACAGCCATAACAATATATCAGTTTTCACCCTAGGGAGTCAAGATATTTCTAACCGTTTTCAAATTCCACAAAAACTTTATGGCAGAGAGCGAGAAATTGATAGCTTACTGACAGCTTTTGCACAAGTCAGCCAACAAGGCAAAGATGTCTGTGCCACAAGTTCACTGATGCTGATTTCGGGATATTCGGGTATCGGTAAATCAGCTTTGGTGCAAGAATTATACAAGCCCATTACTCAACAGCGCGGTTATTTTATATCCGGCAAATTTGACCAATATCAGCGCAACATTCCCTACAGCGCAATTGTCAGCGCTTTTCAGGATTTAGCCAAACAACTGTTAACAGAAAGCGAAGCGCAACTTAAAGAATGGCGGGAAAAATTATTAGACGCATTGGGAATCAATGCTCAAGTCATTATTGACGTAATTCCCGAAATTGAATTAATTATCGGCAAGCAACCCGCGCAGCCAGAATTGGGTGCTGCAGAAGCGGAAAACCGCTTTAATTTTGTGTTTCAAAACTTCATTAAAGTTTTTACTAAATCCGAACATCCTCTGACAATATTTATCGATGATTTGCAGTGGGCTGACGGGGCATCTCTGAAACTGATGCAACTGCTGCTCGGCGCTTCGTCAACGGGACTGTTTTTAATTGGGGCCTATCGGGATAACGAAGTTTCTGCAGCTCATGCGTTAATGCTAACGATTGCAGAGATTATCAAAACAGGGGCAAATGTCGATCGCATATTCCTGTCACCTTTGGATTTAGCCTCTGTTACTCAACTAATTTCCGATGCCCTGAATTGTCAGGAAGCAAGAGTCAACTCCCTTGCGGAGTTAGTCTTTTTCAAAACGGGTGGGAATCCTTTCTTTATGAATGAATTTCTCAAATCGCTTTATACAGAAGGGCTATTACAATTCGACTTTACCCCCAGGGCTGTTTCATTCTCACAAAAACCAGGGTTTTGTAGGGGCAGTGCCCCCGTGCCCGCCCAGCCCATAGACGAGGGCGATTCCCTACGGGATAGCTTCGCCGCGCGTGGGGAGATTGCCCCTACAGGGCTTTCAGATATTGCGGCAACCACGGGGGGATTGTCCCTACAAGAGAATGAAACAGACCAGTCTTACCAAGAGGGGAGCCAGGGGAGTTGGCAGTGGGATTTAGATAAAATTCAAGCGAGAAATTTCACTGATAATGTTGTCGAATTGATGGCTGGCAAAATTAAACAACTCTCACAGAATACGCAGGAAACGTTAAAAATAGCAGCCTGCATTGGCAATCAATTCGATCTGAAAACTCTCGCCTCACTTTGCGGAAAATCTGTGGGACAAACGGCGGATGAGTTGTACGCAGCCGTTGCTGAAAATTTAGTCGTGTTGCTGGGAAACATGGGAGATGTGGAATTAGAAATTGCAGGGAAATTACCCAAGTCCCAATTCCTAGAATTCAAATTTGTCCATGACAGAATTCAGCAAGCGGCGTATTCGCTAATCTCCGAACAGGGTAAGCCAATTTTGCATCAAAAAATTGGGCGGTTTTTGCTGCAAAATAGCCTCGTATATGACAGTCCAAATGCCTATCCTACAGAAGAAAAAATCTTTGAAATTGTCAATCAACTAAATTTTGGTTGCCATCTAATTTCCCATCAGCGAGAAAGAGATGAACTGGCTCAGTTAAACCTGATAGCAGGCCAAAAGGCTAAAGCATCAACTGCTTATGAAGCAGCGTTTGAGCATTTTAATGTTGGTCTAAAAATGTTGAGTAAAGATAGTTGGGAAAATTCCTATAACTTAACTTTGTGCCTTTATGAAGAAGCAGTAGAGACAGCCTATCTAACAGGTAATTTCATCATAATGAATAAGTTATCAGAGATTGCATTAAAATCTACAGTAATAGTAATTTCAAAAGCAAAAATTTACGATGTGATTATTCAATCTCATATGTCTCAAGGTAACTTTAAAGAAGGAGTGCAAACAGGTTTATTTTTTCTTAACTTGTTAGGAATTAATTTGCCAGAACAGCCAAAACTTGAGGATATAAAAAAGGGTTTTGAAGAAACAACTACCCTGTTAAAGGGACGGAAAATAAAAGAATTATTTGAGTTGCCTGAAATGACGCAACCAGAAGCTCGAACCGCTTTATTTATTTGTTCAAGAATGATAGGTACTACCTATTTAACTAATCGTGATTTAATGACACTAATTGTTTTAGCTAATGTCAATTTATCCATCAAATACGGAAATTCAATCTGGTCTGCTTTTGCTTATGCAGCCTACGGCGTTGTTTTGTGTGGAATCGTTGTAGATATTGAGGCAGGTTATGAATTCTCCCAACTAGCCTTAAAGTTAATAGAACGCTTTAATGCTCGCCAAGTTAAGGCTAGAGTTTTAGATGCTTTTGGTAATCACATTATACATTGGAAAAAGCATCTAAAAGAAAGTCGAGAAATTTTACTGGAAGCTTATTATAGTGCAGTGGAAACAGGAGATTTTGAATTTATTGGTTATGCTTTATTCGATCGCTGCTTTAATTCATATTCAATGGGTTATGAACTTGTTGCACTAGAACAGGAAATAATAAATTATTGTGAAATTCTTAGCAAAACTCGACAAAAAAGTAGCTTTAATTGGGTAGTAATGTATTTACAAATTGTTCGCAATTTACAAAAAAAAATTACTAATACTCTTGATTTAAATAGTGATAATTACAATGAAAACGAATTTTTATCTATACATCAAGCTACTCAAGATAAACAAGGTTTAGCTTTATTTTATTTAAATAAATTAATTTTATACTATTTATTTGATGAAGCTCATCAAGCAGCAGATAATGCAGCAACTGCAGAACAGTATTTAATTGGTATGACAGGAATGGTTGCTGTTCCTGTTTTTTATTTTTATGACTCTCTCGCGCATTTAACTATATTTAATAAATCTTCAAACTCGGAACGAAATGCTATACTAAATCGCGTGAATAGCAGCCAAGAGAAAATGCGTACCTGGGCGCATCATGCTCCCATGAATCACTTGCATAAATTTTATTTAGTAGAGGCACTTCGAAGTGAAGTTTTGGGTCAAGTTGTGGAAGCAATTGACTATTACGATCGCGCTATCTCCCTCGCCAAAGAAAACGAGTACATCCACGAAGCCGCTCTCGCTTATGAACTTGCTGCCAAGTTCTATTTATCCAGGGGGAAAGAATTAACAGCCAAAGCTTATATGCAGGAATCCTGTTACTGCTATCAACTCTGGGGTGCGGCGGCTAAAGTTAAAGATTTAGAAACGCGATATCCGCAATTATTTACGATCGATCGACCTGTAAGTAAAAAAAGTTCAACTACATCTACTACGAACAGCCGTTCTAGTTCTTCCTTGGATATCGCTACAGTCATGAAAGCTTCTGAAGCAATTGCTGGGGAAATTGTACAGGATAAATTACTGTCCAGATTGATGAAAATTTTGATTGAAAATGTCGGGGCTCAAAAAGGGTATTTACTTTTAGAAACTCAAGGCAAATTGCTGATTGAAGCTGAAGGTGCAGTGAACGACGAACGGATAACGGTGTTGCAATCTGAACCAGTTGAAAATTGCCAGAAACTTTCCGAAACAATTATCAATTATGTCGCCCGAACAAAAGAAAATGTGGTTTTAAATAATGCCCCTCGTGAAGGCAATTTTACGAATGATTCTTACATCAAAGCTCGTCAGCCCAAATCTATTTTGTGTGCTGGTTTGATGAATCAAGGTCAACTGGCTGCTATTGTTTATCTCGAAAATAACCTCACGACACAAGCTTTTACTCCCGAACGTTTAGAAGTTTTGCAATTGCTATCGGGACAAGCGGCGATCGCACTTACCAATGCTAAACTCTACGCGGAAGTAAAAGAACGCGAAAATCGGCTTACTCAATTTATCAATGCGATGCCGATTGGAGTAACAGTAATTGACAGCGCCGGACAAATTTCCTACGCAAATCCTACAGCTTCCCAACTCAGCGGCATCAATTATATACCCGAATTAAATGCCGCTCAATTTGCCGAAATCGGTCAAGCTTATTTAGCAGGAACTAACGAGTTATATCCCACCGCACAAATGCCAATAGTGCGTTCTTTGACGGGTGAAACTGTCAAGGTAGATGATATCGAGTTCCACCGACCTGATAAAATTGTTTCCTTGGAAGTTTCCAGCACTCCAATTGTTGACGAAACAGGTAAAATTAATTATGCGATCGCCACATTTCAAGACATCACCGATCGCAAACAAGCAGAAAAAGTTTTAGCTGATTACAACCGCACTTTAGAACAGCAAGTGAGCGATCGCACTCTCGAACTCCAGCGAGAAATTATCGAGCGACAACGAGCCGAACACGCAGCACAAGAAGCCAACCGAGCAAAAAGCACATTCCTCGCAAATATGAGCCATGAATTGCGGACTCCCCTGAATGCAATTCTGGGTTTTTCCCAACTGTTGAATCGCGGTTCTAATCTATTGCAGGAACAGCAAGAACACCTGGATATTATCACCCGCAGCGGAGAACATTTGCTCGGACTGATTAACCAAGTATTAGATTTATCCAAAATAGAAGCGGGGCGCACGACTCTCAACCCGACAAATTTTGACCTCCACCGCCTACTGGACGACATCGAAAATATGTTCCAACTGCCGGCAGAAAATAAGGGATTGGAGTTCTTAGTCGAGCGGATGTCAGACCTTCCCCAATATGTGCAAACTGATGAAATTAAATTGCGCCAAATCTTGATTAACTTGATTTCTAACGCGATTAAATTCACATCGGAAGGTGGCATTTATGTGAAAATTAAAATTCAGGATATTGCTCAGCAAATCTGCTTTGAGATAGAAGACACGGGAGAGGGAATTGATGGTAGTGAATTAGACCAGCTTTTTGAAGCTTTTATGCAAACTAAAACGGGAGAAGAATCGCAACAAGGAACAGGATTAGGTTTAACGATCGCACGTTCTTTTGTGCAGTTAATGGGAGGTGAAATGACAGTCAGTTCTCGTGCGGGAGGCGGTACTATCTTCAAATTTGACATTAAAGTTAATGCAGTTGAAAGTGCCGATCGCCAACGGGAACAGCCAACTAGACGAGTTATTGCGATCGCACCCCATCAACCCCGCTATCGAATTCTCATTGCAGACGACGCTTTTGACAACCGCCAACTGCTAGTTAAACTGCTTTCCGCGATCGGTTTTGAAGTTTACGAAGCCAAAAATGGGAGGGAAGCAATAGAAAAGTGGGAGCAATATTCACCGCACTTAATCTTTATGGATATGCGGATGCCAGTGATGGATGGGTATGAAGCCACCAAACAAATTAAAGAGGGCAACCACAGGGGGATTGCCCCTACGGAAAACGAGGATTTTGTAGGGGTAGTGCCCCCGTGCCTACCCCAGACAGCAATTGTTGCCATAACAGCAAGTAGTTTTGAGGAAGAGAAAGCCGTTGTCCTTTCTACCGGGTGCGATGATTTTGTTCGCAAACCATTTAGAGAAGCAAACATATTTGATGTTCTGCACAAACATATCGGGGTACAATTCGTTTTTGAAGAACTAAATGCTGCCCCCAGTTTCACAGAAAGTGAAGTAAATGTATTGACAAAAACCGCTTTTTCTGAATTGCCTCCTGAGTTAGTAGCCAATCTTCAGCAAGCCATTAGCAATCTCGATTTAGAACAGATGCAAACAGTCATCAGTCAAATTCGCGAAATCAATCAGCCCTTAGCTAGGGCGAGCGCAGCTTGCATTAAAAATTTTCAGTACGAACAGTTGCTAAATTTAATACACACATTGAGGGATGAGACATGAACAAAAACCTCAGTTTTACCCGCGAAGAAAGTATTTTAGTTATTGATGATTGTCCTGAGAACTTAAAACTTTTAAGCGGGATACTATCGGCCGGTGGGTATAAAGTTCACCTAGCTCCCAGTGGGAAATTAGCTCTTAATTTTATCAAGGCCAACTTACCAGACTTAATTTTACTGGATATTATGATGCCTCACATGGATGGCTATGCAGTCTGCGAGCAGCTTAAAGGTGATCAGAAGACTCAAGATATCCCAATAATTTTTATCAGCGCTTTGCAGGAAGTATTTGATCAAGTAAAAGCATTTTCTGTGGGCGGAATAGACTACATTACAAAACCTTTTCAACAACAAGAAGTTTTAGTGCGCGTCGAAAACCAATTACGTCTAAAAAGGATGTCTCAACAACTCATAGACCAAAATATTTTAGAAGAGCGCAACCGCATGGCGCGGGAAATTCACGACACTTTAGCGCAAACTTTTGCAGGCATTATCATACATTTGGGAGCCGCAGAACGGGTAATAGCCACAAATCCAGAACAAGCACAAGTACACATGAAAACAGTCTGCGAACTGGCTCGTTCTGGACTTGCTGAAGCGCGGCGATCCGTAGAATCTTTGCGCCCGCAACTGTTAGAGGATGGCGATTTGTATGGCGCTCTCAACAAAATTGCTAAACAAATGTCATCAGATACTGATACGCGCACTATTTTTGAAGTCGTGGGTACGGCATATTCCCTACCATTAGAGGTAGAAAATAACCTGTTGCGGATCGGGCAGGAAGCATTAACAAATGCTTTCAAATATGCCAAAGCTACCTCGATAAAAATTGAGTTAGTATACGAAACATCCAACTTCCTTTTGCGGGTGCAAGACAACGGAGAGGGATTTGATACGGAAAGTTTCGGTTTTAGGAATGGCTTTGGTTTATTGGGGATGAGAGAACGCGCCGATCGCATTAACGCGCAGCTAAATGTAAACAGCTACCCCGGGAACGGAACAGAAGTTATAGTTTTAGTTAATCGACAGTAAAGTAAGGTACACCTTTCGCAGCATACATAGTAAGTTTGTATTGAGATTTTCATTTTTTTTTATAAAATTAACAGGGGAAACATGATTAACCAATCAAATATTATTCGCATTTTAATTGCCGACGATCATTATATTGTGCGGCAAGGTTTAGTGGCGCTGCTGAATCAGGAATCAGATGTTAAAGTTGTGGCGCAAGCAAGCAACGGCGCAGAAGCTGTGACAATGTTCCGCGAATATCAGCCCGATGTCACCCTTATGGATATGCGGATGCCCCCAATGGATGGAGTCGCCGCCATTGCTGCAATTTGTGCGGAGTTTCCCAGCGCCCGGATTGTGGTGCTGACGACTTATGACGGCGATGAAAACATCTATCGCGGATTGCAAGCTGGTGCTAAGGGCTATCTGCTGAAGGATGCGGAACCAGAGGAGCTTTTAGCAGCAATTCGGGCGGTTTTTGAGGGTAAAAAGTATATTCCGCTGGCAGTTGGTGTTAAGTTAGCTGATCGCCTGAGTGGCCCTGAATTGAGCGATCGCGAATTAGAAGTCATCCGCCTGATCGTCGCTGGTAAAAGCAACCACGAGATTAGTGAAGTTTTGCACATCAGCGAAAGCACCGTCAAGTTTCACATCAACAATATTTTGAGCAAAATGGGAGTTAGCGATCGCACACAGGCCGCGATTTCCGCATTAAAACGAGGAATTGTCAGCCTGTAGTTTTGCACAAAACCTAGCCAAAAGTTCAGGCGATATCCTCAACCAAAGGTCAGCTAATGCTGGCCTTTTTTTATAGGTTAAAAACTCAACTTTAAGCTGGTCACTTTAGTCGCAGTATTCTCTAAGCTTAATGGATATTCCTCTCAACACTTCTGCATTATTAAACAGTTATATTGCTTTTTGGAGGAAATTATGAGCGAATATTGCATCGGTTTCTCTCAAAAATATAAAACACAAGCCCGTTATTTGATAATACACAATTTGAATATGCACCACTTTTGGTGGGTGATAATTTCACTTGTCAACATTCTACTGTTATCCAGTATTTACATCACAGAAATTTGTAATCAAGCCCCGATAGCTGCCCTCAGTATCGGCAATCTTTTTCTAGCCGTATTAGTAAGAAACGAACTAATCGTACACCTTCTTTACCGATTAACAGTTGGGATTTCACAACTCGCCCCCTCTGGCAAATATTACATCAATACCGCAGTTCATTATATAGGTGGAGTTCATGCTGCGGCTGCAACTTGGAGTTGTTTTTGGCTAAGTATTGACCTATACCGACAGTTAACAACTAGCAAGAATTTGCTTCTTTTAACAACTGGTTTTTTCTTGGCAATCTTATTATTAACGATTATTTTAACAGCCATGCCTCCTTTCCGAGAGCGCTTTCACAACAGCTTTGAGAAAATTCACCGCTATGCAGGATGGAGTTGTCTCGCTGGGGTAATTTTTTATCTAACATTATCGCATTTTCTCGCCACCGCCAATCAGATTCCTACTCTAGAATATCTTTTAAATCCAATTTGTTTAATGTTAATTTTAATTATCTTTAGTATATTTTTACCTTGGCTGACTGTACAAAAATGTGAAAACTTTAGTATCTATTGTCCTTCCCCAAATGTAGCTTTTTTGACAGTTCCGGGCAAGGCAGATATTGGAACATTTGCCCGAATCAGTACAGATTTGGTTGAATGGCATTCATTTTCCGTAGCAAGAATGAGTTTTAATCAAGAAACGGGGCGATCGCAAATCCAGCTAATTATTGGAGCCGCTGGTGACTGGACTAAAAACTTGATTGAGAAAGTTCAGAGTGGGGATATTCCTAAATATTTTTGGGTTCGGAGAGTTAAACCGCCCGGTTTCATGTTTTCAATTAATGCTTATTCGCGAGTATTGGTAGTAGCAACCGGAGCTGGGATTGCCCCTGTTTTGCCTCATATCCTCGAAAACAAGCATAAACTTTACATCGTCTGGATTGGCAATAACCACCAGTTAACTTACGGCAAAAAAATGTGGTCATTAATCTCCAGTCATCCACGCCTAAAAATTTATGATACAGGCGAACTTGGCAGACCGAATGTAGGCGATTTAGCAATTCAGCTCTCCCGTAAATTTCGAGTTCAAGCTGTATTTTGCGTATCTAATAAAGCAGTCACTAAAACAGTTGTGAGTGCGTGTTTAGCCAAAGGAATCCCAGCCTATGGAGCGAGTTGGGATTCTTAAATCATTGATAGCTGTTGGTTCCAGGTTGCATGATTTATTTGAATCTTAACTGTTAGCAAACCTAGTTTTTCAGGGGGAGCGATCATAAATAGTTAATAAAAAACAGCTAGGGGAGTTGGTAGCCACAGATAGACGCAGATTAACGCCGAGCGGTTTTGAGGTGCAAAATAAGCATTTTTACTAAGAAATATGACTATTATGAGGGCAAATAATGATAAATAAGACCTTAAGTTTTAGGTAAAAACTTTTTATTAAGGCTAAGCTGGAACCCCTAGGACAAATTAGCCCACCTCAAAAAAAATGCTTTATTCATTTTTGTTCAAATCTCAAGTCAAAGTCCGCATTTTAAAACAGTTTGCAGTTGCTGTTTCGGCGTCTTTAGCACTTAGTGCAACAACCAGTTTGAAACCCTCGCCAGTATTAGCAGCTAGCAATATCCCCCCCGCAAATCAAACCTCGACTCAGCTATAGCAATCCTAAATGATTTTCTCTATTTAGCTCAATCCTAAATGATTTTTTCTGTGTAAGTATATTGACGTAT
>NZ_JAUBQQ010000145.1:0-2508 GCF_036701335.1 Microcoleus sp. Pol12B5
TGTAGACCGGCGTGCAAAAGGGACCCCGTTAGCGGGGTGATCGGCGTCTAAAAGGGACCCCTCATTCTGATGTTGTAGCGGACTGCCTGGTTTTCCAGGTGGTGAGATCGGGATGTTGGTGGTGGAGACGGTTGTTCGGATTCGGCGGGAGCACGCGAGCGGGAAGGCGATCAAGGCGATTGCGCGGGATCTGCGTCTGTCGCGCAAGGTGGTGCGCAAGGCGATCCGGGCGCCGGAAGGCGCGTTTGATTATCGCCGCAAGGTTCAACCGCTGCCCCGGCTTGGGCCGTTCCAGGAGCGGCTCGATGTGCTGCTGACGGAGAACGAGGCCCGGCACCGGCGCGATCGGCTCCGCATGACCCGGATCCATGATCTGCTGCGGCGTGAGGGCTTCGAGGGATCCTACGACGCAGTCCGGCGCTACGCCCACCGCTGGACGCAAGCGCGGCGCAAGGATGCGGGTGATGGCGCGCCTGCCTTCATCCCGCTCATGTTCAAGCCTGGCGAGGCCTACCAGTTCGACTGGAGCCACGAGGATGTGGAGATCGCGGGCAAGCCGATGCGGGTGAAGGTGGCGCAGATGCGACTGTGCGCGTCGCGCGCGGTCTACGTCAGGGCCTATCCGCGCGAGACGCAGGAGATGGTGTTCGACGCCCATGCGGGCGGCTTTGCCTTCTTCGGCGGCGTTCCCCTTCGCGGTATCTACGATAACATGAAGACCGCGGTCACCACCGTGTTCGTCGGCAAGGAGCGGGTGTTCAACCGCCGCTTTCTGGTCATGGCCGATCATTACATGGTCGAGCCCACGGCCTGCTCGCCGGCAGCAGGGTGGGAGAAGGGTCAGGTTGAACACCAGGTGCAGACCATCCGAGGCCGCTTCTTCCAGCCTCGCCTGCGCTTTGCCAGCATCGAGGAGCTCAACGGGTGGCTGGAAGCTGAGTGCCTGCGCTGGGCCGCAACGCACGCCCATCCCGAGCAGAAGGAACTGACCGTTGCCGAGGCGCTGGAGCTCGAACGGCCAGCCCTGCAGCCGATGCTGGCGCCCTTCGACGGCTTCCACGAGACCGCGCATGCCGTGACCGGCACCTGCCTGATCAGCTTCGACCGCAACCGCTACTCGGTCATGGCCAAGGCGGCGCGGCGGGCCGTTCAGGTCCGCGCCTATGCCGACCGCATCGTTGTACGCCTCGGCGACGAGGTCATCGCAGAGCATGCCCGGCACTTCGGCCGCGACCGGACGATCTATAATCCCTGGCATTACCTGCCAGTGCTGGCGCACAAGCCTGGGGCCTTGCGGAACGGCGCACCCTTCCAGGGGTGGGAGCTGCCACCGGCACTGACGCGGTTGCGTCGCAAGCTGGGCGGCGGTGATGCAGCCGACCGCCGCTTCGTGCGCGTGCTGGCAGCTGTAATGACCGATGGTCTGGAAGCGGTTGAGGCCGCGATCCGGGAGGCGCTTGATAGCGGTGCCGTCAGCGACGAGGTGATCCTCAACATCCTGGCCCGATACCGGGACCCGCCATCCGAGCGCCCCTTGGACGTGATCGTCGATCTCAAGCTCAACCACCCGCCCATCGCAGACTGCGCGCGCTACGATACGATGCGAGGCCTCGATGCAGCGGCATGAGATGATCGAGGCGATGCGTTCGCTTGGCCTCAAGGGCATGGCCGGCGCGTTCGACGACGCGGTCACCACCGGGTTGCAGCGCAAGCGCACGACCCACGAGATCCTGACCGACCTGTTGCGCGCTGAAGCCGCGCATCGTCATGCCGCCTCGATCCGCTACCGCATGACCGCGGCCAAGCTGCCTGTAATCAAGGACCTCGACGCCTTCGTGTTCGAGGGCACCCCGATCAATGAAGGGCTGGTGCGCTCCCTGCACGCAGGTTCGTTCCTGCCCGGTCGCCGCAACATCGTGCTCATCGGCGGCACCGGGACGGGCAAGACCCATCTGGCCACCGCGATCACCGCCAGCGTCGTGCGCGCCGGTGCCCGCGGGCGCTACTTCAACACGGTCGATCTCGTCACCAGGCTCGAGGAAGAAGCCCGCATCGGCAAGGCCGGCTCCATCGCCGCCCAGCTCGGCAGGCTCGATCTCGTGGTGCTCGATGAACTGGGATATCTGCCGTTCGCCCGATCCGGCGGGCAGTTGTTGTTCCACCTGATCAGCAAGCTTTACGAGAAGACCTCGGTCATCATCACCACCAACCTCGCCTTTGGCGAGTGGCCCACCGTGTTCGGCGATCCGAAGATGACCACGGCGCTGCTCGATCGCATCACGCACCATTGCGATATCGTCGAGACCGGCAACGACAGCTGGCGCTTCAAAAACCGCAGCTGACCCTGTCAGAAAACCGCCTTCGCGCTGCTGACGCCTCCGGTCGGGCTACGCCCTCCCTACGCCGCCACCAGCGCGAAACGCGCGCCCAGCATCAACCGATCCGCACAGCGGCAGAGGGGTCCCTTTTGCACGCCGATAGGGGGTCCCGATTGAACGCCGATTGACA
>NZ_JAUBQQ010000094.1:0-15842 GCF_036701335.1 Microcoleus sp. Pol12B5
TGCCACCAGTGTACCGTCAATGTGCTGTAATTTATACTGACCATTGGAGTGCTTATGATTCTGTATTGCCCAGTAAATGTCATCGCGCCGTGTAGATAAAGATAGTGGTTTGACTAGCTATATCGAGCGCTTTAATTGTACTATTCGCCAACGAGTATCTCGACTGGTAAGAAAGAGCTTAGGCTTCTCTAAAAAATTAGAAAATCATATTGCTGCTATTTGGCAGTTTGTGCATCATTACAATGCTAATTTACAACTCTAAATGCCTACTTTTTTTTGAATTCAGTTTTATTCTCTCGATCCTTTCCTTCAGGGGACTACCGAGAATTTCAATTCGGTTTAGTATCAGGTGAAATTGACGGCGAAGTCGTAAAAGATGGAAAGGATCAGCGATTTGAGTTTACATGGGACGGTAATGACGAGAACGATCCTGCATCTGGTAGCGGTTGGCTCAAATTAAAGGATAAAAACTCGGTAGATGGTCGAATAAAATTCCACCAAGGCGACAGTTCTAGTCTTGTTGCAAAACGCATGAAATAGGCAATCAGCGATCGCACTATTGGTTATGCGATTTTTTTAAATTACAGATATCAGCAGATAAACGCAGGTACAATCCCATCCGCGTTCATCTGCTGATATCTACGGTAACAAAATCTAACTCTAACCAATAACAACTGACTGAGGTTTCTCATGAAGGATTAATCGGAAACTCGCCCTCACTATCAACGTCTGCGGCACTTTTAACTAAATCCAAAAACGCAAACACGGCCGGAATTAACAGCCCATCCCTCAAAACAGCAACCCCGATAACTCTCTCAAAATCCGACGGTAAACTGCAAACTTTCACCGAAGACGGTATCGGTTCCGCGGCCAAACGGGGCAGAATAGCTGCACCCAAACCTTGCATCACCATACTGACAATGGTTGAATCTTCGCTGAGTTCGTAACCGATATTTATGGGAAAATCTGCAGTTGTCAAATACTTACGAAGCGGTATCGAACAAGCATTTTCTATCGGCTGCAAAATCAGCGGATAATTCGCTAATTCTTCCCACGTAATCTTAGCATTTTTAGATTGCGCCTTCGGCGGCAGCAAAACCAAATATTTGTCCCGCAAAATTTCCCTAGTTTCAAATTCATCGGAGATGGGAAGAGAGACAAAACCGATGTCTGCTTTGCCCGATCGCAAAGCCTCTTCCACAGCTTGGGTATAATAAACTTCGGTAATGCTAACCGTAATTTTGGGAAAGCAACTGCGAAATTTAGCAATAATACCCGGTAGGATATGAGTTGCGACACTCCGAAAAGTAACTATCCGTACCTGGCCTCCCTGCAAACCTTTTTCTAAATCCGCTTCTTTGACCATTCTTTCTAAGGCGCAGGCTATTTGACGCCCGTGACTCACTACCCTTTCCCCCACCGGCGTCAGTTGAGCACCGTGTCGCCCCCGGTGGAACAGTTGCACTCCCAATTCTGTTTCTAAAGAGGCGATGGCGTGGCTGACTGCGGATTGGGACAGTTCCAATTGCAAAGCCGCCTCGCTAAAGTTTTCACAGTCTGCTACAGCTATCAAAGCTTGAATCTGAGAGAGTTTCATCCGCCGCGTATTGATTCCGTTCATAGCGTTTGTGCCAGTAGTACCCAAATTGTCACAAGGGCTTCGATATATCGATTTTATTCATACAACCTATGCAAGTAATGCTTTGATTGTCAATTGCTTGAGAGTTAAGGTTAATTTATCAGGTAACAGATAGACTTTTACAGAAATTGCACGACAACCATATTGTGCTGTAATTGCGAGGAAATTATTGCAGTTAAAAGCTATTTCTTGTAATTTTATGGGTGCAGTTTGTGTAGGATTTATCACTTTAAGGTGTTGGCTATGTCTACTTACAAAAGTCGGATAAATCCCCGAATAATGAGGTTTTTTTGGATAGCCGATCGAGCTAAACCATCCGAAAAACAGAAAGGGCAATCTCTCTTCTCAGCTATAAATCAAATTGGGCAGTTTTTACTCTACCTCATTTCTGGTCAGGACGAACTGAGAATTTGGCAGACGTGCGATCGCTATGGTAACACTTGGTGGCACGGTTGCGATCGGGCGACTGGTCGTTCTACCTGCGTGGCGACGGATGATGAAATGCGCGCTTGGCTCGATCGGCGTTATTGCCAATAGTAGTGTGTGGGTTGCGTGGAAATGAAGTGGAATACAGCCCTCGATTAGCAATTACCAATTAGCAATTACCAATTAGCAATTAGGAGATGCTATGCTTCAAATATCTTCCGAATGTGCAGCACCAGATCGCATTATTCTGATGGAAAACGAGGTATACCGATTGCCTCAAACTCATCGAGAAATTCAAGTTTTGTCAGGAATTGCTTGGATCACGGTTGACCAACAGGACATCATCTTGCAAAGTTCTGAAAAAGTATCGCTTCCACCCAGCAAAAACTTTGCTGTCATATCCGCTCTCAACAATATGCCGCTGATTATGGCCGTCTGGCAAGACAAAAACCCAGTTAGAACCTAGGGATTGAGAAAAAAATTGGCAGGAACACCCCAAAAAGCTCTATCTTAATAGTTATCACTTAGCTATTGGAGGACTCGATCGGTGCACCGCCGCTCTTACCACTTCAGCTATCTCGCAGCTATAAGTATTGTCTTATCGCCCGCACTCAGCTTGCTGGCAATTTCAGACGCCCGCGCTTATGCCCCAATTATAAATGCGAGGCGCACCCAAGCGAGCGAGTTTGCTCAGGCAACAGACCCCAAAATGCAAGCAGACGAACTCTTTAAAACAGCAGTAACACAGCACCGCGAGGGTTTGTTTCGAGAAGCAATCCAGAATTTTGAGCAAGTTTTGGCAATTCGCAAGCAACTAGGCGACAAACCGGGAATCGGAGAAACCCTCAATAATATGGGGGAAGTTTATGGCGAAATGGGTTCGCAGCCCAAAGCTTTGGAAGTTTTGCGGCAAGCTTTAGTCATTCACCGAGAAATCGGCAAAGGGCCTCGTATCGCGCGCACTCTCAATCTCCTAGGTTTCGTCAATCGGATTGGGGACAATTTTTCCGAAGCGATGAAACTGCACCAAGAAGCTTTGGAACTTGCCAAAACTGCTAACGACCAAATTGAAATTGGAGAATCTCTCCACAATATCGCGGCCGTGTACGCAGAACAGGTCAATTACGCCAAGGCGATCGAATTTTACCAGCAAGCGCGGACGATTCGCACGGCTGCCGGCGATAAACGTGATTTAGGCCGTACCCTCAATAATATGGGCGGCGTCTACTACAACATCGGCGACTTTAATAGAGCGATGGAATTTTACCACCAAGCTTTAGCAATTCGCCGGGAAATCGGAGACCGGGCTGGCGTCGGCCGCCTCCTCAACAACATGGCACTTACCTCTCGCAAACTCGGCAAAGATACTCAAGCGCTGATTTATTTTCAACAAGCAATACCGATGTTAGAAGCAATCGGTGACAAGACAAGTATCGGACGCTTGCTCAACAATATGGGCGCAATTCATGAAAGTATCGGTCAAAATGCTCAAGCTCTCGAATCCTACGAGGAAGCTTTAAAAATTGCTCGTGAGGGCGGTGACAAAGCCGGAGAAACTACAGCGATGGAGGGCATTAAGCGATTGTCTTCCAGTCAGCTTGTACCGCAATAAGGAGAGTTAAGCGGTTCGGCGTATCGGGTGAAGATTAGACTTGCATTGCATAAGTCTTCGTCGATAGATCAACCGCATATTTAAGGCAGAAAAACATAGATCAACGCAGATAATTGAAGCAAGTGAAAACGATTGAATGCAATCTTGTCTATTGGAAACGATCGACTTTGCCGACGGTTTGGCAATCATCTGCAAGTCGTTGTGTAATTGGTTGCCAAAAATATATAACTAAAAAATAGGAAAAAGGCTTCAGAGGCGCTATAATTTGATTAATATCGCGATCGCAACATAAAAATAGTTTCGGTAGTAATTCGTCTGCAAGATCGGCTGCACAACACTTAATTTAAGCTATGGATATCCGTACCGAAAAACCAGAAGATTTAGAAGCTGTTCGCAATATTAATATTGCGGCATTCGGGCGAGAAAATGAGGCTAACTTAGTCGATAAATTGCGGGGAATTGCATCTACATTTTCCTTCGTTGCGGTAGACTCCGATCGCCTTGTCGGACACATTTTCTTCAGTCCGGTTGTCGTCGAAGGAAAATGTTCTAGGAATGTGTCGATTCTAGGGTTGGCGCCAGTCGCAGTTCTTCCAGAATACCAGCGGCAAGGTATAGGAACGCTGCTGATTCGGGAGGGTTTAAAACAGTGCGCGCGATCGGGATTTCAGGCAGTGGTTGTGCTCGGTCATCCAGATTTTTATCCGCGTTTTGGATTCATTCCTGCTAGTAGAAAGAGCTTAAAATGTGAATACGATGTGCCCGATGAGGCTTTTATGGTATTGGAGTTAGACAGTGGAGCTTTGCAGGATTGCAGCGGCACGGTGAAGTACCGATCGGAGTTTAGTCTATGCGAGTGATATTAATTCCGCCATTCATCTCTCTCTGTGTTCTCTGCGGTTAAATCATTCCGATACAACCGAAACTGATCTGACGAAGTGGCAGTTTTTATTGTGATGTATCGTAAACAATTATAAAAATAACATTTAGTAGTCACAGTGGAAAGCGGTTGTGCTGTACTTGCCTTTATGAACCATAAAACCTGTACAACAATTACCTAACAAAGTTATTTAAACGCCCGCTTTCCCCTTCTCCCCTTTTGCACCTTGCAAAGCAAAAATCGGAGTTTGAGCAGATTTCCCCTTCAGAGCAACAGATCCCAAAGCCTCGCAAATGAAGTTTAGCTCGATCGACTCATACACCCTTTCAGCAATCAAAATTTGGTTTTCCCCGGCCTTGCTCATCAAGCGAGCCGCCGTATTCACCGTATCGCCGAGGATATTAAACTCCCTACGCCCTCGCGGTTCCCCAACCTCAGCAGCAAACACCGGCCCCCGCGACAGCCCAATTTGACAGCTTACTTTTACTTCTTCACCCGCGATAATTACCAGAGGCCAACCTACAATCAGATCTCGGATCGCAATCGCCGCACTAGCCGCGCGGCTGGCATCATCTGTGTGAGCGTCAGGTACGCCAAAATAAATCAGCATATCCGAACCGTCTAAATGCGCCGTTACTTTTTGCAACACGCCCCCTTTAGCTGACACTACAGCATCGATCGACGCAAACACCCGAGAATAACCCACTACCAGATTAATTTCTTCCTCCGGCGAAGCTTTCTCTACAGACTCCGGTAAACCAATCAAGTTGACAAACATCACCGTCGGTTCGGGAAAATCCGGCGGAATTTTCCGCCTGTCTGCATTTTCTACCAGCAGTCTCAGGATAGTTTTGGGAATATAACTAGCAAGGGGTTCAAGCCGATTTACAGCTTCCCCGATTTCTGTGACCAAACCTGCCACGCTGCGATCGAGCAATACCGAACTCGGCATCCGCCGCCCAGTCAAAGTGATATCATACTCTCCGAGTCGATCGTCCGTGAAATCGTCCGCCACCAAAAAATAACCCGGTTTCCCGGGTTCAAAACGAAATTGCTCTCCCAAAGACTCTCTAGCAGTTTCAGTCACACACACCCGCCCCACAGTTCCAGAACCCTCAGCTTGCTTGGCTTGCTGGACTGAATGCCCCAGCAGTACGTGAGCCATCCGCAGCGGGGTACCGATGTCAGCACTAATATAGCGACCGCAGTGGATGCCCACCCGCATCCTCAAAGACAAAACACCCCGCGCCGTTTCAATATTGGCAAATTCAGCCATCGCCCGCTGCATCCGCAAACCCGCCCGCACCGCCCTGGCTGTATCCTCTTGGTAAACTCCTGACAGAAATTGCACCAGCATCGCATCTCCGGTAAACTCCAGCAAATCCCCGCCCGATTTGCTGACAATTTCAATCATCGAGGCAAAATAGTCGTTAATCACGCCCAGCAGGCTTTCAGCTCCCTTGTGCCCCTGGGTCGCATTCGCTTCTAACAGCGAGGTAAACCCTGCCAAATCCGTGAACAGCAAGGTGCCTGTTTGCCACTGGTAGCGCACCTCGCCCGGATTGGGCGGAGATTCGGACACGGGTCGGGGCACGTAGTCGTGGAGGATGTAGCGTAGAGTTCGCAGGTGATCGAAAACCCCCATTAGCGTTGCGGGGGACGGATCTACCCACGCAGCAGCGTAAAGTTGAGCCGAAAGGAGCGAGCGCAGCCGCAGTTCGATCGCAGCTAAGGGAGGATTGTAGGTTAATCTATTAATAATTTCCACCTAAGTTTATTCTTAAAAAATAAGGTAAGTTCGATCGCTCTAGAAGCAACACCAATAGCTCGACTTAATACCATTATGATAAGTTTCCAGTGAACCCATACCAACCAAACCCAGAACCGACGATAGAAACTTCCGAAAGTCACAGTTTGCTAGCTCCCGATTTGATCCGAGCTGCTCGATCCGCCTATGGTATGTATCTAAAAGTGCATTCCGAGCAGATGCAGCGTCCGGCCGGTGTAGTTGTCAGTCTAGGAAGCGATCGAGGTCAGGTAATTTTTGCTTCGCAGCCCGTTTTGTTGCCCGGTGAACGTTTTGTTACTTTTGACGAAATTGAATCTCAAATGTATTAATTGGTAATTGGCCATTAATCACTGATAACTAATATTATGCCCGCTCCTACGATCGCAATAAAATAGGTTTCTAGTGCATACCTAAGTTTTCAGGATTTTATGAAAACTTGCATTCTTGACCATTAACACCTTTTATGATGGGTGACTGATCGGACACGCTCTAAAAAACTAACAACTAACAAGTGACACATAACCGCACCCAACAATGAACAGTCAACAGACAAATTAATGGAAATTATCTTTAATTGCCTTGTCACGGTGATCGTCTTTATTCTCGGATCGGCTATTGGCAGTTTTCTCAATGTGGTAGTTTATCGGTTGCCTGCGGGTTTGTCGGTGATCCACCCTCCTTCTCGGTGTCCCAAATGTTTAAATCAACTCAGAAATTACGAAAATATACCCGTTTTCGGTTGGCTGTGGCTGCGGGGACGCTGCAATCACTGCCACAGTCGGATTTCTGTCCGCTATCCGCTGGTGGAAGCAGCTACGGGTTTGCTGTTTTTGTTAATCTTCTGGCGGTTTGGGGTGACAGTGCAAACTCTGGGTTTTTGGGCTTTGTTTAGCTGGTTGTTGGCTTTGTCTTTGATTGATTGCGATACAATGACTTTGCCTAATTCTTTAACTCGATCGGGTTTGGTGCTGGGATTGGTTTTCCAAATGGCGAAAGGTTTGTGGCCGACATTTAGTCCGATCGACTCGATACACTATCTGGTACTCGATGGGATCGCGGGAGCAGTTGTCGGGTTGTGGCTGTTTGATGCGATCGGACTCGCCGGGACGATCGGGCTGGGGCAGAATGCTATGGGGGCTGGAGATACCAAATTAGCCGCCTTGATGGGAGCTTGGCTGGGCTGGAAATACTTGCTGCTAGCGGGATTTATTGCCTGTATAGCCGGGGCTTTTGCTGGTGGCGGGGCGATCGCTATCGGGTTACTCGATCGGCGTCAACCCATGCCTTTCGGCCCGTTTCTGGCTCTCGGTACAGCAATTACTGCTCTGTGGGGCGAAGCGATCTTATCTACTTACTTGCAGTTGTTTTTCCCGAATTTTAGTTTCTGATCTGCAGGTAGTCAGGCGCGATCGAACATAATATTGTCTCAAAAATTGGTAAAATTGTTCCGTGTCTTGGATTACACTTAAAACCACTAGCTTTCGTTGGGAAGCGGAATTAATGCAGCAGCTCCTAGCAGCTCATGAAATCCCAGCCCGGATTGTAGACTTGGGCATAGCATCTTATTTGGGTGCTGGAAGTGCTACAGCCCTGCAAGTTCTTCCAGAACACCAGCGAACAGCATCGCTCCTCATCAGTCCCATTGAAGAGGACAATACTCAGTAGTCAAGTCTGTTCTTTATTGTCAGTTGTTATGGGTTATTAGTTATTAGTTATTGGTAGCAGCTAACAACTCACAAATAACAACAGTCAACAGTCAACAGTCAACAGTTAACAGTTAACAATTACCAAGTTTTAATGTCTCTATTTGATTGGTTTGCAAATCGACGAAAATCAGTACCGAACTCCCAAGAACGGCCGGAACGAGAAATTGCGGACGGGCTTTGGAATAAATGCGAAGCTTGCGATGCCCTGAGTTATACCAAAGACCTGCGAGCAAATCAAATGGTTTGCTTGGAATGCGGGCATCATATCAGAGTTTACAGTGACGATCGCATCGAACAGTTGATCGATCCCAATACCTGGGTACCCATTAACGAAGGACTGCACGCCACCGATCCCCTGAAATTTCGCGATCGAAAAAAATATAGCGATCGACTGCGAGAATTTCAAGAAAAAACAGGCCACCTAGACGCCGTAGAAACAGGCATCGGCAAACTCGAAAATTTGCCCGTCGCCCTCGGAGTCATGGAATTTCAGTTCATCGGCGGCAGCATGGGCTCAGTTGTCGGAGAAAAGCTAACTCGCCTCATCGAACACGCCACGCGGGAACGCTTGTCCGTGATCATTGTCTGCGCTTCTGGCGGTGCGAGAATGCAAGAAGGAATGCTCAGCTTGATGCAAATGGCTAAAATTTCCGGCGCTCTGGAACGCCACCGGGAAGCGAGACTGCTTTACATCCCCATTTTGACTCACCCGACCACCGGCGGCGTCACCGCCAGTTTTGCCATGCTGGGAGACATTATAATTGCAGAGCCAAAAGCTACTGTGGCCTTTACGGGCGGCCGGGTAATCGAGCAAACTCTGCGGGAAAAGCTGCCGGAAAATTATCAAACTTCCGAATACTCCTTCGCCCACGGTTTTGTAGACTTGATCGTACCTCGGACTCAATTAAAGAAAACTCTCGGTCAGCTCATCAGTCTGCACCAGCCCCAGCCGTTCTTGGCTGGCTCGGAATTCTCCGCCCTTGATGGCAGCGACGGCCACGCTCTGCCCCCGCAGACTCACGCTTTCAAGCTTTCTCCCTAAGCAGCACCGCCGGATGATTGTCTATTGGTGAGTCTGGGGCACAGAGGGAAATTTCTGAGGAATTACGAAAAACCCGGCTTCTACCCAAAATATTGAGTTTGGTAACGAGACGTTCACGCAGACACCGGGTTTTGAACCCCGCCCGCGCAAGTGCTATTGGTAATAACGACGCAGCAGTGGGATGATATTGATCAGAAGTTGATTGGCCCTGAAGTTAGGCTGGGCAAAAATGCCTAGTCGCAGTTAGCGGTTAGTTAGCTTGCGATAGATCAAACAAAATCTCAGAACAAACTAACAGAACAAGCTAACAGCGCTTTCTAAAATTGTCCGGCTTTCAGTTAATAGCCGTCAACTCAATTTTGACCTGTCAGCGACCTAAAAATTATGGGTTTTGCAGACCTGTCCATCGCAGAAATAGCAGAGGACTTCAACGTCCCTGTTGAAGAAGTTATCCGCTTGTGCGATGAGTTGGAAATTGCCTACAAGCACCCTCAAACCCGTTTGGCTTTGGAGGATGTTAAGGCAATTATGTCCACTCTCGAAAAAAGGCGCGACTCAAAACTTCTTGCAGATTAGATCGCAAAATTCCTCTACCTTTAAAGGTATGGCTGCACAAACTTTGGCTAGTTGTTGCAGAAAGAGGGAATTTTGAACACAAATCTGTTTGCCAGGTATGATCTCTTAGCGTTCAATAATTTGCCGGATTTTTTTAAGGAGAACCATGCTTAAAAGATATTTCATTGCTCTGACCACTGTATTCTTGACATTTCAGTTATTTGTCAGCAGTGCGATGGCTATCGAACTGAGTCCTGAACTTCGCACTCTGCCTTTGAATGACAAGGGTACTCCAGTGGTGCTGAGCCTCAAACAAGTTGAGCAAGGCAAACGCCTGTTCAATTCGGCTTGCGCTCAATGTCACGCTGCGGGCATGACCAAAACTGACCCGAACGTGAATTTGAGCCCGGAAACTCTGGCTTTGGCCAACCCGCCCCGGAATAATATTGAGTCGCTGGTGGACTTTATGAAAAATCCCACCACTTATGACGGGTTTGAGGAAATTTCGGAACTGCATCCGAGCATGAAGAGTGCGGATATTTTCGCTGAGATGAGAAATCTCTCGGATGACGATTTGTACGCGATTGCCGGTCACATTCTGTTGCAGCCAAAAATTGTCTCCAAGCAGTGGGCTGGTGGCAAAGGCGCTCGCTAATCGATTTTAGATTTTAGATTTTAGATTTTGGATTTTGGATTGGGAGAGCGCTGAAGTTCGGCAATAATTGCTGGCTGGTCGTTTTTCGCTCTAAAATCTGAAATCTAAAATTTACCTCCGGCTCATTGATTCTCGCAAAAGGTTGTAGTCCCTCATGCTGCGTCGTGGTGCTTTTGTCTGCTTTCTGTTGGGGATGTTAATTATTTTGCCCGTGCTGTTGGCTCCTCAACCTGTTTTGGCTGCTGCCGATTCTTACGTCAATAGGTATTTACAAGCCAGCGAACCTGTGGCTCTGGAGTTGGACTCTGAGGGACATACTCGCTTGTTTTCGGCTCAGGATTTGTCTGCGGGCAAGGTGTTGTTCGAGCAAAGTTGCCTGAATTGTCACGTCGGAGGTGCTAATTTGCCCGATCCGACGATATCTCTGTCTTTGGCTGACCTCAAGGGGGCAACGCCTCCCCGCAACAACATCAATAGTCTGGTGGCGTATCTGAGAGAACCGATGACTTATGACGGTACTGAGGAGACTTTTTGGTGTCGCCAAGTGCCGGAAAGCTGGATGCCACAGGCTGAGATTGAAAATTTAGCGGCTTTTGTGATCCGGGCTGCTCAGAAAGCTCCGGGCTGGGGCGTGGAGAATTTTGAGAGTTGAACTGCCACTGCCAAAAAGTGGTAAATTACTCGGAAGAAGGCGATACGAGTGTGCGATCGCGCCTGTTTTAACAGGTAAAATATCTAAAGAATCACCCTTTGCGTGTCCATTAGAGGAGAACTGCGTTGAAAAGACTCTTATCGATCGCCCTGTTAGCGATCGCAATTTTTACCGTCGGCTTTGGCCGCCCTGCTTTGGCAGGAGATGCCGCTAACGGAGCTAAAATCTTTAGCTCGAACTGTGCTGCTTGTCACATTGGTGGCGGCAACGTGGTTATGGCCATGAAAACCTTGAAAAAGGACGCTCTTGAGAAGTACGGTATGAATTCTCTGGAAGCTATTACCACTCAGGTAACTAAGGGCAAAAATGCTATGCCTGCTTTCGCCGGCCGCTTGAAGCCCGAACAAATCGAGGATGTAGCAACCTACGTGCTCTCGCAATCTGAGAAAGACTGGAAAAGCTAAACTGCCTCTTTGAAGTCGGGCAGCCTGGGCGGGTTTGATTTAATTTAAAACTTGTCCTCCCGATCGCACCCTCTCTCACCCTTTGGCGAATAAACATCGGTTTGCAGCGATCTTAACCTATTTGGAAAAGCGCGCCAGAAATCCAATTTTTATGAGTTCCAGGGCGAGGGAGGGACATTTTATTTTAGATTTTAGATTTTGGATTGAAGATTTGAAGATTTGAAGATTTGAAGATTTGAAGATTTGAAGATTTGAAGATTTGAAGATTTGAAGATTGCTAAATTCTGATTTTGTATAAATTGTCAAGCAATTATATTAAGATTTATTGTGGCGGCGCTTCCAAAATTAAAAGTGTGTGCTAGGATATAACCCCTTATTAGCAAAGCCTTGAAATCCAAATTAAAGTCAATCGGGGATCTGGAATCTACACCTGCCATGAACGTAAAAACATCAGCAAAAGTTAAAACTCTCGGAGACGCTGCATCTGGGGCGATTGAGAAATATTTCCGCAAAAGTGTAGCGCACGAGGCTGAAGTTATCAAAGACAAAGACGCGGAAGAACTTCATCAAATGCGCGTGGGATTGAGACGTTTGCGATCGGCTGTGACTGGTTTTGCTCCAGTTTTAGATTGGCCAAAAGAGGCTTCTGAACGTAAAATTGGTAAGGTGGGGCGGATTCTGGGAACGCTCAGGGATTTGGATGTGATGCTCGAAAGTCTCCAAAACCGCTATTACCCGAATTTGCAGACTGACGAACAGAAAGTTTTGGATAAGGCTTTGTTGAATTTGCTCAAACAGCGCCACCGGGCTTTGAAAGGGGTGAGGGCGATTTTAGAGCACAAAAGCTACGAATCGCTGAAGCAGTCGATCGAGGATTGGCTGGAAAAACCGAAGTTTCAGGCGATCGAACATTTGCCAATTGCTGAGGTTTTGCCAGATTTACTGTTACCTCAAGTCAGTGAGTTTTTCCTGCATCCGGCTTGGCTGTTGGGTACGGAATATGAGGATGGTAAAGTTAAAGTTGTTGATGATTTAAATGCTGAGACTGTCGAAGAGAAGTTAGCAGCCGAGGGAACTATTCTGCACGATTTGCGGAAGCAAGCTAAGCGAGTTCGCTATTTGATGAATCTGTTTGGAGATTTTTACAGCGAGACTTACGAAGTTTATGTCGAAGATGTGAAAGCTGTTCAGGAATGTTTGGGCGATATTCAAGACAGTGAAGTTTTAGGCGAGTTTCTGACAGATTTGGTCGAGGGTGATCTGAAAAAAGAGTTGCCGAAGTTGGCTGGTTTGTTGGCCGCAAATCGCTATGCAGCTTGGCAAAAATGGCAGGTTTTGCAGCGCCGGTATTTGAGTTCGGAAATTCGGCAAGGTTTGCGATCTGCTTTAATTCATCCTGTGGTTAAAGATGCTGTTAATGGAAAGTTGCCCCAGGAAAGTTAGGTTTTTCGGGCCCAGAGAATGCGATCGACTGGCGGGAGGGACTAAAAGAGGGATATTTGTAGGGACACGGCATTGCAGTGTCCTTCATTGTGTAACTCAATAAAGGGCGATCGCGCTTTGGGATAGGTTCAAGAAAACATCTTAACAATTATTCTTTCCAGTAACATCGTTTCCGGTTGCATCAGAATCATAAAATCGAGTCAACAGTTAACACTCACATATTCAGTTTTTCGACTCCTCCTTCTACAGTCAACAGTCAACAATCATTCCGGTATAACCGGAATTGATATAACGAGTTAAAATCCGAATTACTTCACCAGGTGAAGTAAAAGAAAGGACGATAGCGTTTTTTACCATACCAAGTCACGACTGCAACCACTTCATAAACTTATTCGTCACAGTACCAATAGATTCTCCCACTTGTTTCTTCAACCGCCACCGCTGAAACGCTTCTTCGTAATCTTCCCCTTCAGTTTGATAAACATTCCAAGCATTCAGGGACAATCCCAAGCCCCACGTGAGTAAAATGAACAGTGACCAAGAAAGCTCGTGCGAACCTGCTAGGTTAAACAAAACTAGAAAAGTATTGATAATTGCGTACTTTGTCACATTTTTCTGCAATTTGCGACGACGGTAAGAGTTAAAAACCAGCTTTTCTTGAAATTCTCCTCTAGTTGCTAACCATTGCTGTTCCGCCGCTACAATATCCTGTTCGGAAATGCCCAATTCCGCTGCAATCTCGAAAAGCTGCACTCTGGATAATTCCCCTTCATCCTGTCGCCGCGCGATCGCAAGCTGTAAAATACCCTGAGCATCCTCTGAACCGTAAATGTGATTTATTTGACTTTCATTTGTCGCCATAACAGGTTTCCGATAATTTCTCACATCCTTTCTATGATAGATATAGACGCAGTTAAACGACAGGTAGTGACATTGGCGGATTTCAACACCCGGACATTTGAGTGAGCGAGACTCTTGACTATGGGAGGGGAAATCGAAGAACCGATATATTACCTCAAATTGCAACTAATTAATTTCCCGAACTTTGACTAAGTTTGCTATCTCGTTTCAACATAAATTGATAAAATATCCCAAACAAAATCACCGCAATCATTCCCACGACTAAAGAACCTTCACCCTCATGCCAATATTTAAACAAATCTAGGCGATTAGATGCAACTAACAATGCCATCCCCGCAACTCGCAAAACATTAATAATAAAACCACAAATGACAGCGACACCTATTACCAAAGCCTTATTTTGTTTAGTAGGAAACATGACCAAACAAATTACAGCTAAACCTAATAAGTAATTCATTGCCTCTATACCCGAACAACCCCCATTTACCAACACCCTTCCTGTCGGTAAAGCAACATAATTACCGTCACGTGTTACATTAAAACCGATATACCACAAAGAATAATAAGCAAATTTAGCAGTAAGCGAGGTAATAAAATCCACTAAAGGTAACGTAATGACACTGGGGGTGCCATGAAAAAATAGTATTACCAATTCACGCCAATATAGTTTTAAGTTCTGAAAACCTACCGCAAGTAGGCTCAAACCTAAACCCGACAAAAAAGGTGCAAGTCTTAAAAAAGGATCGAATTTACTCGAAACCACAGTACTTTTAAATAAAATAAAAGCTATTAATAGCGTCCCTGCTACTATCGATAATAGGTCACTTTTTATCTCACTCTGTTTGAGAATATCCTGGTTGTCCCACAGCAGGGAACCCACAGCGAACCAAAAAACTATACTCATCCAAAAATGAGCAATATCGTCCATTTTCCACAGGAGTGTCATATTCAGAGTTACTAAAGCTGTGGCGATAATGATGAGCCAAAAAAGTTTTCTCTTGAACATTTTAGATATTAGTTATTAGTTGATTGATTAGAGCCAAACTTGGGACAGTTTTTGATTGCCAACCGTAGAATAAGGGTTTCCAGGCGATTCGGCAATCAAAGTACCAACGGAAAATCGATGGTTTGAGGCTACGAACTAAAAACAGTCCAGACTATTGTTAGATCATATCATAAAAATAGTACCGGATGTGGACAAGTCAGTAGCTTGAAACCCTCCTACGGAAAGGAGTCGGGGGATTTTAAAGGTCGTAAATCTTGGAGATGATGTTAGTAGACACTCTGGAATTTGATGGATGGTGAGACTCAGATGCAACGCATAGCTCAGCATTAGGACACCTAGTGCAAAGACGGCTACTCAAAATCATTGGTTGGGTACCTAGCGCTTGCTTACTTGGCCCCTGTAAGCAAAGACTAAAAAGCGAGTGAATCAACAAAAATTAAAAATAAGTAGCCTCAATGAGGCTGGGATTTCTTGAGAGTAGACGCAATTGGCACCGCGCAGGGTGTGACTCTGAGGTTCGAGTAAATACGGCTGAGCGAGTTAGAGTTTGAGCAACGATCAATGGTGATTATCTCCTTTTAACTAATCTCAGTGTCTTTAGAGCGGAAATTATTAAGAAACAGCCTTAGGGTAGTTCTTAAATGCGCTGTCTAGGGGCGCCTTGACGTTCAATACCACTACCCTGGGGTGCTGTAATTACGCCACCCATCCAGCGATTATTCGCCCTTTAACAGTTCCGCATCCATTCTGATTAGTCCGTTGTAGGGATTGCTCGCCCTCTAAGATGTTTCAATGCCTAGTTGATACACTCGATTCCCAGGACTCAATTATAAATCTTAATAACAGCGGTAACGCTACAACTGCGTTTCATCTCGGCTTCCAAGTCTGGGGTTTTCAGGGTGGCGCGCTATCAGATACTAAAAACCTGGTTTCACCAAGAAACCAGGTTTTTAGCTCGAACATAAAATAATCAGTTTGGCATCAAGCCCGAATCGAAAACGAGTTTAAATGATAGCCTATTCAGCTTTTTGAGCTTGAGCGCGTTGCTTTTTGAACATAGTACCAAACCCAACAGCCGCTCCAGCAGCAAGCATTGTTAAAGGTTCAGGAGT
>NZ_JAUBQQ010000094.1:15942-17341 GCF_036701335.1 Microcoleus sp. Pol12B5
CCACCACTAAAGGATACATCACCAACGTTACCAACGTTAGCCACGGCATTAGACAGATAGCCATTATCATCAAAAAGGACTTTACCGATAAACATACTCGGGGCTGAAACATTTCCCGAGTTGGAGATGTTAAAAAGAACTGATGCACCTTGGTCAATTACGTCAAATGAAAAGCTACTTAGATAGTTATCTCCAACCGTATCGCCACCAGTGATATTACCAAAGCTGAAGGCAGAGGCAGGTGCTGCGGAGACTGCACTAACAGCGGCGACACCGGCAACAGCTAAAATAGATTTGACTAAGTTTAATTGGAATTTCATGGTTGACACCTTTATTTTTATGTTGAGTGGAAGCTGTTTTTTTTCCTTCACATATTCAATCTAAAGCAAAGTACAAGTTAATGCAAGTAGTTTTGATAAAGATTGGATGAAGATTGGGAAAATGCTGATTGGATTTAGCCAAAATGCCTAAATTGATGGCTTCTAGCTAGCTATTTGCTATGGTGTACATCAAAAAATAGGGGTGCTGTCACCCGGATTTTAGTCCTGACTTTTCTCTCTTTCAAAAAGCTATAACCCACCTTCCTTAGCTGGGTTTTCACACAGCATAATTACTGATAGAACTCTTTTAAATATCTAATTTATGCCCTTGAAAAGTTTTTTATCCGTTAATGTACGGTATAAAAGTTTAAGTGATAGCTTGATTGCTGGGTAAAAATAAGTAAAAACCGATGGTGACAGTGGAAACTGCGGAATGTGGGCTATCACTCAGGACAAGATATTGGATCATATTCGGTGCGTCGATTCTCGCTTTCGGATGCGGCAACCAGCGCAATTTAGACTTATATATTGCACCATTACCAAGAACCGGCTCTCCGGCCCGTTCCACAAAGAATGAGTTTTCTTGTGGGGAGTAGGGGGTAGGCAGGAGAGGTCGCCCAAAACAGGCTTGTTGATCATGGTGCAACATCTCAATTTAGAGACCAATTGTTTCGGTGCTGGTTATTATCTGTGACGCCGGAATTTTGACCGACTAAAGGGACGACTCGACTTTCTGGGACATAGTTTTGGGAACACCTTTACCGTCGGGGCTGTTTCGGGGCAACCACGGGGGGATTGCCCCTACGGAAAACCAGCTTTTTGTACGGGTCGTGCCAAGAATGCCGACCCATCCAGAATTTGTTAGGCATTTGGTGGGATTGGGGCAGCCCCTACAAGAGAATGAAACAGCCCTGCGTCTACCGTAGAAGGCGCGGTGGTCGTTATCTAAAAATGTTGGGACTAATAATTCTATTTCTGGGTCTGCTTTCGCTAAAAATTGGTTAATAAGTAGTTAGACAGAATTAATTACACAAATACATAGTAGAATGATATTCCAGGCAAAATTATGAGTTAATTAG
>NZ_JAUBQQ010000095.1:0-17221 GCF_036701335.1 Microcoleus sp. Pol12B5
TGGCTGGATCTCCTAAAAACAGGACTGCTTGGTCTGGTGAGGGCAGGGTGTTGATCGTGTAAGAGACGATCGACCCGTCGGGGTCGAGGTCGCGGCCTCCCAATCCCGTGACTAACTGGCTGCTGTTGGGCCCTAGGCTGGAGGTGGCATTGTTGGCCTCTGGCGGTTGGTTGGGAGTTGGAGGTGGTGTCAGAGTTGTGGTGACTGTAGATGCGTTGTTGTCCAGAGTCGGGTCAGCGGTAGTTGAGGTACTTCTGGCGGTGTTGGTGACGCTGCCGGATGCAGGTACGATGAAGCTGACTGTGTTGGTGACGCCGGCACCGCTGGCTAAGCTGGGAACGGGCGCGAAGGTGACAATACCTGTATTCTCATCGTAGACACCGCCGTTGACTTCTATTACGGCGCCAACGATGCTGTCAGTAATTGTGAGGTTTTCGGCTGTGCTTGGGCCGTTATTGACTGTCGAAATTATGTAAGTAACTCTTTCACCTGGTGCTGCTGCCGTAGTTCCGGTTTTGGTGGTAACAACATCGGCACTAGGTGTCAGAGTTGTGGTGACTGTAGCCAGCGGATCAGTGCCGTTGTTGTTCTCAGGAAAAGGATCTGGGGTAGCTGAGGTATTTCTGGCAGTGTTGGTGACGTTGCCAGATGCAGATGCAGGTGCGATGAAGCTGACTGTGTTAATGGCAGGAGGAGCACCGGAAGGCAAGCTGGGAATCGCTGGGAAGGTGACAATCCCAGTATCTGGATTGTAAACAGCCTCGTTGGGTAGACTAACTATTGTTAAACCGCGAACAATGCTGTCGGTAACGGTGACGTTTTCGGCTGTGCTTGGCCCGTTGTTGACTGTGGAAATTATGTAAGTAACTGTTTCACCCGGTGCTGCTGCCGTAGTCCCGGTTTTGGTGGTAACAACATCGGCAAGAGCAGCAACAATTGTAGTTGAGACTTGAGAGATGGGTTGGGAACTATTGTTGTTAGCTAGATTTGGGTCGAAAGTGCTGGATGTGCTATAGGCAGTGTTAGTTAAGGGAGCTGTGACTGTTGGGGAAACTGTGGCGGTGATGGTGCGGGTTTGGCTAGCACCGTTAGCCAAAGTCGGAATCGCCGGCCATATGACCGTCCTCGTTTTGCTGTCTAAAGTACCGCCGTCAGATATGCTGACTGCTATTAAGCCCGCGGGCAGGGGATCTTGAATCAGGACGCTTTCGGCGCTGTTTGGCCCGTTATTTGTGGAGGTAATCGTATAGGTAATGGTGCTATTGGGTATGGCATAGAGGGGGCCTTTTTTAACAATGGAAACGTCGGCTACGAGTGTAGGCGGATCTATACTTTGGATGATGACATTGTTAACTTCGTGAATGTTTGTGTTTCCCCCAGTCGAAGCAGCAAAGCCAAATTTAAAAGTACGTGGCACTGCTCCGTTTATGGTTGCCAAATTTGGTATGTCGATCAGTGTTTCGCCCGCATCAAATGTGTCACTACCGTCCAAGTCTAAGGCAACTGTAAGACGGTTAGGTGTTACTGAAGTCGTCGGGAATAATGTAATTTGGACGGTTCTTTTAGTATTAGGAGTAGTGCGACTGGGTGCGTCTTTATTGTCTATGCCAATGGAAACCCCCGTCAAAGTGTTAGTTAAAAGACTAGAACCTAAAAATTTATAATTTTCGGTTGGGATTGTGCTTTCCCTGCCTCTAAGTCCTACTGCATCAGGTCGCTGCCCTGGGCCGCCCACACGCCCTGCAGTAGGATTGGAAAAATTGCCAAACTCGTCTAATCCGACACCTAAATAACCTCCTGAAAGACCAGTTGAAAACAAAGCAGGATTATTATTCGGAGCATAGCCGAGAGAGCCACCGTAGCCTCCCGCTTTTGTTGGCGTAGCTGTTCCGTCAATGAGGAAAAAACTAATGCCATCGGCACCAAGAATGGGAGGCGGAACCCGTGTTTCAAAAGGATAAATGTCATTACCTCTGTTATAGGCAAAGAAATCAAAGGTAACTCTCAGACCCTCAGTGGCAGAGATGGGGTTGTTATAGATAACAAAAGCTGATTGGTCAAAGGCGTTTGATGTTAATCTCAAAGTACCTATTCCGGCTGGATCGCCAGTCCCTAAAGCAGGAATAACTCCGCTGGGGTTTGGTGTACTACCTGCGGTTAAGCCTGGGTCAGGTGTAAGGGTGTTGCCAACTCCATATATCCAAGGCCCGATTACTGTTGAATTTTTAAATTCTTCAGCCGCTAAGGTAGCGAGGACTGATGTGTAGCCTTCTAGGACTTCTTTTTCAAAGGCTATTTCGGTATTTATTTGTCCTGTGGTAATTTCTAATTCCCAGTCGCCGCCTAGTGCTGCACTCCCTGTCAGGTTGTTGGAAGCGGCAATATTTGCTCCTGTTATTTCACTGAGTTTTTGTATGAATTTAATGCCGAATTCGCCGGCGGCTATGTTACAGCCGTAAAGCAGAATGCTGCCAGATTCGTTAAGGGCTTTTCCCCACTGCTGCAATTGGTTGCTGTAGGTTTCTAGATTATCAATATTAAGTTCTGTAGAGCCGATTTCTACTGCTGCTTCTCGACCGTGAGAAACTATGTGCAGGCTGGTGATGCTGTTGCGCTGACCCAGAATTTCGGTGATTTGCTCGATTCCATCCCGGGTTCTATCCAGCAAGATTACTTCTGTACCGCATTTCACTCCCCTGAGCAACTCTTGGTAGTTTTCTACTTGTGAATCCACAATCGCTAGATTTTTTCGGCTAGCCGTCTCTGCTTTATGGGTAGCTTGTCTCAAAATTTTAGTCTCCATATTTGTAGATTTCCCTGTTTGTGTAGATGACAAATTTGACAGATTTAGGAGGGTTTCATTTGGGGTTAATTTTCTTGCTAAATCTAAGCTACCCCTTTTCATAGGTGACGATAAACTTTCAATTATAAAGTTTTAAAAATTATTTGGTTTAGAAAACATAATACTTACCTCTATTTGTTATTTGTGATGTTAGTCAATCATTAGACAGGATTTACAGCGATCGCCCTTGGATGTCCTGATGCGACAGATGGCTGCAAATTCTAACATGAATAAGGGGTAACAGCCTTTGTATTAGCGAAAATGCTCTATTTTTGGGGAAAATGATATCAGGTCTAAGGTTAGTTATATGGTAAATTACTTACGGATTTATCAGCGCAAGGGGTCTAACCCCTCATACTCCTGTTCGTAGTCTGGTGATATCGAGGCTGGCTCAGACAGCTTGAACCGTAAATATACTGAAAATATTAATTTCCTAAAAATTGGCAGATTTTGACTTTGAGGTGCGATCGCTCTTAAAAGTTGAGAGTACCGTATTTCTAGAGATTTATACTTATACTAATTGGGTGTGCAGTAAACTCACAGCCATGTAATAATAGCAAGTTAACGCTACAAAAGTTAACAAAAAAAGTTGACAAATTATATATGTTAATACCAGGATTGCGGTGCCAAAAAAGAACGATCGCCCTTGAATTCAAAAAGTACGATCGCCCTTTACACCGTCTTTCTATCTAAATCATCAAACTCCATCGATCGCACGCCATAACGTCGCTTGCTAAGCGTCAATATCGAGTTCGCGAACTAAAAAAGCCCATTCATCAGCCAATTCTTCAATCACTTTAGCAGTAGGCTTGCCGCCCCCGTGTCCCGCTTTAGTTTCTATCCGAATTAACACGGGTTTTTCTCCCGCGTGGGTTTCTTGCAAAGCAGAAGCAAACTTGAAACTGTGGGCCGGAACCACGCGATCGTCGTGATCGGCAGTTGTAATCATTGTCGCCGGATAAGCCGTTCCCGGTTTGAGGTTGTGCAGGGGAGAATAGCCGTAAATTGTCGGGAATTCCTCGGCATTTTCGGGAGAACCGTATTCCGAAGTCCAGGCCCAACCAATGGTAAACTTGTGGAAGCGCAGCATATCCATAACCCCAACGGCAGGCAATGCCGCACCGAACAATTCCGGCCGCTGAGTCATGCAAGCCCCTACTAATAAACCGCCGTTGCTTCCACCTGCGATCGCCAATTTGGCAGGTTTGGTGTATTTGTTTTCGATCAACCATTCAGCGGCAGCTATAAAGTCGTCAAACACATTTTGCTTATTCAACTTTGTCCCTGCTTGGTGCCATGATTCGCCGTACTCGCCGCCGCCCCGCAAACAGGCGATCGCATAAACTCCGCCCAGATCCAGCCATACGACATTGCTAACCGAAAAACTCGGAGTTAGGGACACGCCAAAACCGCCGTAGCCGTAAAGATAAGTGGGGTTATTGCCATCCAACTGCAAGCCTTTCTTGTGGGTGATAAACATGGGTACTTGCGTACCGTCTTTGCTTGGGTAAAATACTTGTTTTGTTTCGTAATCGTTGGGATTAAAATCGACCTTTGGCTGCCGATAAATCGTACTTTCATCTGTCACCATATTGTAGTGATAGATGATGTTAGGTGCAGTGAAACTGGTGTAAGCATAAAAGGTTTCGGTGTCGTGCCGCTTGCCGCTGAATCCTCCCGCCGAACCGATTCCGGGCAAGGCAACTTCTCGCACGAAAGAGCCATCTAAGTTAAAGATTTTAATCTGGGTGTAGGCGTCTTTCAAGTAGGAAGCCACAAATTGATTGTTCAGCAGGCCTATGCCTTCGAGAGTTTCTGCTGCTTCGGGGATAATTTCTGTGAACCCCCCCTCTCTGGGCGACGGGGGAGTTTCATCACAAGCGAGGGATGACGGAGGTTGGTTGTTGGTGTCGATCGCAATTACGCGGCCCAACGGTGCATTCAAGTTTGTTTGAAACCAGAAAATAGATCCCTCATTGTCGATGAAACTGTACTCAGCCTCGAATTCGCTAATCAGTTCTACAACGGTTGATTCCGGTGCAGTTAAATCCTTGTAGAAAATCAAGTTTTTGGTTTCAGTTCCCTGCCAAACTGAGATAATCAAGTATTTGCCATCTTCGGTGACGCCACCGCTAAATCCCCACTCTTTTTGGTCGGGTCGCTCGTAGATTAATACATCTTCAGATTGCGGCGTACCGAGTTGGTGGTAAAACAGTTTTTGGTAATAGTTAACTTCTTCGTGCTTGCTTTTTTCGTTGGGTTCGTCGTAGCGACTATAAAAAAAGCCTTTGCCGTCGTGAGTCCAGGATGCTCCTGAGAATTTAATCCACTTTAGATGGTCTGATAAATCTTCGCTTGTTGCCACATCACGGACTTTCCATTCCTGCCAGTCGGAACCAGAACTTGACAAACCGTAGGCCATGTATTTGCCATCTTCGCTGATAGCTATCCCACCCAGAGCAACGGTTCCATCTTCTGAGAGAGTGTTGGGGTCAATTAATACTTTTGGTTCGCTGTCGAGGGATGTTAATGTGTAGAGTACGGATTGATTTTGCAGACCATCATTCTTGTAGTAGAAATAGCGAGATCCTTCTTTGAAAGGTATGCCGTATTTCTCATAATCCCAAAGTTGAGTCAGGCGCTGTTTGATTTTTTCCCGCGCCGGAATTTCGTTGAGGTAGGCAAAGGTAACTTGATTTTGGGCTTCCACCCAAGCTTGGGTTTCCTCTGAGTCAGGATTTTCCAGCCACCTGTAAGGGTCGGATACTTTGACGCCGTGGTAGTCGTCTGTTTGGTCGATTTTGCGGGTTGTGGGGTAGGTGAAAGGTCGATCGAATTTAGCCATGATTTTTTACTCTCGGTAACTTTGTCCAGTTTACCCTTTCGCGGCAGTGACGACAGGGAACAACGAAACTCAAGAGCAAATAGCAAATATCAAATACCCGACAGGTTGAAACCTGTCGCTACACAGACAAAACCCGCCGACGCGGGTTTCATATCTTACAATTTTGTCATTGCGAGCCTCAGCGAAGCAATCGCAGAAGCTTGGGATATAGCACTCGTCGCATCAATTGTGAACTCTTCCTCCTCTCTTCTCTTCCTACCCTTCGCCGAACGTGTCTTTCGCGTCTTTGTGGTTAGTTTCTTTTATTTTTAAATCAGGGCTCATCACCACCTCTTTTCAACTAATCCAACTCTCTCCTTCCTTCCAAAGCGCGAGCCAATGTAACTTCATCGGCATATTCCAAATCTCCCCCCATCGGCAAACCAAAAGCTATGCGCGTCACCAGCGTAAAAGGTTTTAATAAGTGACCGATATAAAGAGTAGTAGTTTCGCCTTCCACGCTGGGACTAATAGCAATAATTACTTCCTTAACCTTTTGTTGGCTAACGCGCCGGACTAACGGTTGAATGTTCAATTGTTCCGGGCCAATTCCATCCATCGGCGAGATAACGCCACCAACAACGTGATATTTACCCATGTATTCCCGCGTTTTTTCTAAAGCGATTACGTCGCGGGATTCTGACACTACACAAATGGTATGACTGTCGCGGTTGGTATTACGGCAAATTTCGCAAACAGGGTCAGCAGATAAGTGAAAGCATACTTGACAGAAACCTACTTGCTGTTTGGCATCAATCAAAGATTTAGCTAGGGCTTGCACTTCTTCTTCCGGTCGCTTCAAAATATGTAAAGCTAAACGCTGGGCTGTTTTTGGACCGACTCCGGGCAAGCGCTGCAATTGTTCGATTAAACGAGCTAAAGGTCGAGTGTACATTAAAAATTGGCGGTAATTGGTAATATCATTTCTGGTTGATTCGCGATCGTATAATTTGCGCGATGTAGGGGCGGGTTTTACCAACCATCTATGTTTAAAACTAAGTATATCATAAACCAGTCCCGCCCATACACTGAGGAATATTGACTAATTTACCCTCCACTAATTTTAGCTTTGTAGCCTAACTTTGTGATAATTTCTAGCAGCTTTTGCTTGTGCTCGCCTTGAATTTCGATTTCATTATCTTTGACTGTGCCGCCAGTACCGCATTGGGCTTTTAGCTGTTTGGCTAGAGTTGCTAAAGTTTCGGGTCTTTCCTGAAAGCCGCTGATGACTGTAACTGTTTTGCCGCCGCGTCCTTTTCGGGATGCTTCGATTTTGAGGTTTTGTTGATTGGGGGGAACTTCGGCAACTCCCCGTTGGAGGGCGGCCGAGTTGTCAACATTCCCAAACTCGGAGTAAACTATTCGTTTGCCCTCGGTTGTTTTGCTGTCAGAATCTTTGCGTTTGGATGCTGCCATAGGTTAAGATGCTTGAAATTTTTTTACTGGTATTTCTAGTTTTAGCGGATTGGGGTATGGTTGCGATCGCTCGGAATGCCATCTATCTTCTACTTATTGTATTAGCCCGTCAAGCGTTCAAGGAATTATAATGAAATTTGTTCGATCTGCTCAAGTCCACAACCGATTTGGTACGATCGACACCAAGGCTCTAGCTTACCCGCCAATCTAAAAAATCTAAAATCTAAAATCTAAAATCTAATGACAGTCACCCCCCTGCATCTCACCACCGAAACCAGCGCCCAACGCCCCGACTCCCTCGGCAGATTCGGCAAATTCGGCGGCAAATACGTCCCCGAAACCCTGATGCCCGCTTTATTTGAACTAGAAGCCGCTTTCCACAAATACCGCAGCGAACCGGAATTTCAACAGCAACTCCAACAATTGCTCAAAGATTATGTCGGCCGCCCCAGCCCTTTGTATTTTGCCGAACGCCTCACCGATCACTACGCTAAAGCAGACGGAACTGGCCCGCAAATTTACCTCAAACGCGAAGATTTAAACCACACTGGAGCTCATAAAATCAACAACGCTTTAGCTCAAGCATTGCTGGCAAAACGCATGGGCAAAAAGCGGGTAATTGCTGAAACTGGTGCCGGTCAACACGGCGTTGCTACCGCCACAGTTTGCGCTCGTTTTGGTATAGAATGCGTTGTCTACATGGGCGTTCACGACATGGAAAGACAGGCTTTAAATGTGTTTAGAATGCGCTTGATGGGAGCCGAAGTGCGGCCGGTGGCTGCGGGTACGGGAACGCTGAAAGATGCGACTTCAGAAGCGATTCGCGACTGGGTAACAAATGTCGAAACAACTCATTACATTCTCGGTTCCGTAGCGGGCCCGCATCCTTACCCGATGATGGTACGCGATTTCCATGCGGTAATTGGTGAAGAAACGCGCGCTCAGTGTCAGGAAAAGTGGGGCGGTTTGCCGGATATTTTATTAGCTTGCGTCGGCGGCGGTTCTAATGCAATGGGTCTTTTCCATGAGTTTGTCGGGGAAGAAACTGTCAGATTGATCGGTATTGAAGCGGCGGGCGAAGGTGTGGAAACTGATAAACACGCTGCTACTTTGACTAAGGGAAGTGTGGGAGTTCTGCACGGGGCGATGAGTTATTTGCTGCAAGATAATGAAGGTCAAGTGATTGAGCCACATTCGATTAGTGCGGGTTTGGATTATCCGGGTGTGGGGCCGGAACATAGTTATTTGAAGGATGCGGGCAGGGCTGAATATTATAGCGTAACTGATGCAGAAGCGCTGGAAGCATTTCAGCGGCTTTCGCAGTTGGAGGGGATTATTCCGGCTTTGGAAACTTCTCATGCGATCGCCTATTTGGAGACTCTGTGCCCTCAGCTAACAGGCCATCCGCGCATTGTGCTTAACTGTTCCGGACGCGGCGATAAAGACGTGAACACTGTAGCGAAGGTTCTGAATATCTAGGTTAGCGGAATGTGGGGCGATCGCTCTGTAGGAATTGTTAACAATTAACTTTATTTCTTGTTTGATTTCATGTCCAAAGGTTTGATTTCGATTTGCTTGGGATTGTTGACAATCCTGCCTAAGTGTGACACATTCCTCCCTACGCGATCGCTGCCACCAACTCCCATGAATACTAATGTTGCTTCGAGTGCTATTACTGACTTAGAAAAAGCGGTCAACCAACAGATCAATCAATACCGAGCATCTAAAAAGTTGCCACCGCTGACTATCGATCCGCGAATCAGTCAGATAGCAAGAATACACAGCGAAAATATGGCTAAGGGTAAAGTAAGTTTCAGCCACGATGGATTTGAAGGGCGGGCGAAAGCAGTTACTATTCCTTATAAGAGTGTAGCTGAAAATCTTGCTTACAATTTTGGTTACAGCGACCCGGTACGCAATGCTGTTGAGGGTTGGATTAAAAGTGACGGCCACCGCAAAAATATGGAAGGTCAGTTTAATGTGACCGGTATTGGGGTTGCGAAAAATGCCAAAGGCGAGTATTATTTTACTCAGCTTTTTGTCCTGAGTCGCTAAGCTGAAGGAAGAAGGAAGTTCGGCAACGGATTCGCTCCACGGATGTAACGGATGTCAGGAAGAGAGAAGAGGGCAGTCAACAGTCAACAGTCAACAGTTAACAGTCAACAGTCAACAGTCAAAAATTACTAATAATGGAATTTGCAGATTTTCAAGTGTGTGATGGTGATATTCCCGATTCTCTCTTATCTTATTATTTGACTGCTCCGGCGATCGCCGTTGATACGGAAACAATGGGTTTGCTACCGTGGCGCGATCGCTTGTGTTTGGTGCAGTTGTGCAATTCCGAAGGTAATGTTGCAGTGGTGCGGATTGCCAAAGGCCAGACAGCAGCACCGAATTTAAAGAAGTTAATGGAAGCCGAAAGTATTGAAAAAGTATTTCATTTTGCGCGCTTTGATATGGCAACAATGCGTTACAATTTAAGTATTGACATTGCACCAGTTTTCTGCACCAAGCTAGCTAGTAAACTTGCTAGAACTTACACCAACAGACACGGATTGAAAGAATTAATTCTAGAACTTGAAAAGGTAGAATTAAATAAAACATCTCAAAGTTCCGACTGGGGAAATGCGACTAATCTTTCTGACGAGCAACTAAATTATGCTGCTAACGATGTCCGCTATTTGCTAAGCGCTAAACAAAAGTTGACGGCTATGTTGCAGCGAGAAGAACGCTGGGAAATTGCACAGCAATGTTTTCAGTGTTTGCCAGTTTTTGTGAGTTTGGATTTATTGCAGTACAATGATGTTTTTGAGCACGGCTAATACCATTTTAGATTTTAGATTTTAGATTGGGAGTGGCTGATGAGTACCAGGGTTTAGAGTACGGGCATAAAGTTCCATTCTTTTGGGGAACTGGTATAATATGCTGTCACCTCGCACAATTGCAATCAAATGGGTTTGTAATGAAGACTTGAGTTATCATAAAACTCGCTTGGACTTGAGTCCTCACTACAAAGGTAATTATTATTATTTGACCGGACTTGATGTGAGTTTAAAAAAATTCAAAACAGTCATCTATTGCTGATTATGGCTAATCGGGATTGTGTTCGTGCAGCAAAGCTTCAATTTGGTCGTCAACATTTCTAATCACCTGTTCCAAAGCGGGCAACCCCTCTAAAGGCACAGGAGAAAGCCGAGTTCGATCGCGAATTTGATTCACTTTCCGCTGCAATTCTTCGGCCAGCCGCAGCGCGTCTCGACTCAAAGTAGACAACTGCTGCTGCTGGTAAAACCTCAAAGCTGCCCCCCGCAAAACTTGCAGGGTGGCTTCTTCTTTGCCACCCACCGTCATTACCCGCAAGCGCAACAGCAAATGAGTGTTTTGGTATATGCGCTCAACTTCGACTTGTTTGGCCTGTTCCACCGGGCCAACAGGCATATCTGTCAGCCGTTTCAACTCATCGATGACCTCTTGGAAAAGGACGATATCGATACCTTCGAGCATCGATTTCAAAACGCCATCTTGACTCCAAAGAATGCGACCTTGGGACTGATGCCGCTCAAAAAACAAGCGGCCGATACCCTCTCGCAGCACTCTACCGAGCAATTCTTGCAGCAGTTGGGGCGCGGGCAAAGTTGCCAACACTTCCACTTGGCTTGACAAGTGCAAGGCCTCGACATTCAAAACCGATAGCTGTGTCGGTGTCGGGGGAACCTCAGCGCCAGCAGGTTTAAACCGCTCAGGAGCAGCGGGCATCGAGGGTTCTGGCACAGACAGCAGCGTTTCTGCATTGGGCCCTGAAGTTGCTGGTGCGGGATTTTTGGGTGTTGGGGCTGCGGCGGTTTCTGTCTGGCTTGGTTCTCGGAGCTGGTTCCCGTGCAGCAAGTAAGCTGAGAGCATCGAGCGCTGAGTTTCCGAGGCAATTGGCTCTGTTGTGACTGAGCAATTCATGTAAGCTAAAATCCGCTGCACGTAGTCCAAGGCGGAGTCATCTTGGGCATCGACTACGCCCAATTTAAACAGATTACCTTCTAGAGATAAAGGCAAAACTTGATAGTAAAGGCAAGCTTCAAAGGGGACAACTGTGTCGATTAGGTGAAATATTCGATCAGAGTCCATTGTAGCTGCCGAGCCTGTTGAAGATGTATGTACCATTAGCTGCTTTGTAGTTGGAAGCGCGATCGAGCGCGACGCACCAACCTGATGCGATAAAATTAAACGCTGCAACTTCCCTGACGGAGGAATTGGCCTAACAACCGGAAGCTTTTATTAAAGAAAAATCCTTAGTCCCAGAATTTTCTCCCTTCTGTATTGCAGCCTCAAATTCTACCTAAAGATTGAGAACTAGATGATGACTAGCGCAGTCTAGACCAACTATCATCGATCGCCCGATATTGAGGCCCGTGGCTGGCAACAATAGAATTATATCTTTAATGCACAAGTATTAGAGATGCACTACAACCGATGATTTACGGGCTACCGCTGAATAGAGGATTGGTTAAAAAATCCTGAAAAGTCGATCGTGCTGCTAGTATCTTACCTCAGAGAGTGGGCTGTGATCGTCTCGGAACGCGATCGTCACGGCAACGCTACAACATCCCGATTGCTCTAACCTGATTTGATACAAGGGGCATCGCGCGGTTTTCCACGGGGAAACTCGCAATAATCTGTGGCTGTGCGGGAATGGATTTGTAGCGGGGATTATGAAAAATGCTACTGCCAATTAACAATTAGCAATTGCCCGCCACCCATTACCAATCTACTCGTTGCGGAGCGATTGAGCTGCTAAATAGAGTTTGCTCCACTCGCCGATGACTTGATTGGTTTTCAGCTTTAATTCAGATGCGATCGTCTCTACACTTTTTCCTGCTTTCAGCGATTCTACCAACTGCCGCTGAACCGGCGTGAGGTTTTCTAAATATTGCTGCCACTGAGCCGGAGTCAAGCCCAAACTGTGTTCTTGGAGCGAAGTTTCCAGCCAGTTGGCGACTAATTCCGGTGCTTGTTTGACCGCAAAAACGCGAATCGCGTGGTAACTGACTTTTTCTCGCAAGCGGTAAATTTGCTTGATCGGAACCTTCAACTCCTCGGCAATTGCTTCTTGGGAACGGCCTTGCAGGTAAAGCCGCAGCCACCGGGAAGCCAGCGGATCGACTTCAGCGGCCAAGTAATTCTCAAATTCTTGTTGGACAATCTGCCGCTGAGTTTGCTGCTCTTCCCAAGCTTGATTTTCTCGATACTCGGACATTGCCTGTTCGTCTAGCAGGCTGAGCGGTTCGTCTGTATCGTCGGGTAGAACCTGTTCCGACACCAGCCGCACCCAGTCTCCCGCAGGCACTTGCGTCAACCCGCCCCGCTGGGCACGCCGCAGGTAGTTGACAAAACGGTACACCAGCAGCGGCTGGTTGCGGATCGGCCGCAAGCAGTATTCTTCTGTGCTCGCTAGCAGCAAAGCATTTCGCAGGCGTCTGTCTGAGGTGCATTCGGCAATCCAGGCGACTTGCTGCTGCAGGTAGCGATCGGAATTGAGCATTTCCTGAATCACTTCTTGCAGTACCTCCACCGCACTCCGCTGTCTGTCCCGACTCAGCGAAACCCACGCTTGGATTTTTTGCCGGAGCACAACCAAACCGCCGAGCCGCCCGATCAAGTTGCGGTAAGCTTTTTCTGGCGGTACTCCCAGATACCGAGAAAGCAAAATTCGATATAAAAAGTCGATCGCCCCAGAGGCGACAGACAATTGAGTTGGGCTAAGAGTGTCAAATCTTTCGGGCTTGTCTCCCAACAGCCACCGGACAACACTCTCGCGAGTGCTAGAATTTTCGTCCGGGCAATCTTTTTCCAGTCGAGACTTCCAATCTTGTCCTAGTCTTTCCGCCAAGGTCATGGGCTGTCGAGAATATTGTCTTTCACCCCCGATTTTACGTGGTATCCTGGATTTTTGAGTATTTTTCAGATATACGATCCTCTTCGAGGGCTTCGCCAACACGCGATCGGATAAATTACCTTAAATTACCCTAAACAAAATTCCATTACGGTGCGATATGCCTAACTTTTTATTAGAACTCGGTACGGAAGAATTGCCCGCATCTTTTGTCTCAGGCAGCGCCCAGCAGTGGCAGCGACTTGTACCTGCAACGCTGGCAGAAGAATCCTTGACAAATGACTCTATTAATGTATACGCTACTCCGAGGCGTTTGGCTGTTCTCGTAAAAGGACTGCCAGTTCAGCAATTAGATAGAGAAGAAGAGGTAAAAGGGCCGCCGGCGAGTTCGGCTTTTAAAGATGGCAAACCGACGAAAGCAGCGGAAGGTTTTGCGAAAAAGCAGGGCGTAGAAATTGATGCTTTGGAAGTTCGCGCTACCGATAAAGGCGATTTTGTATTTGTGCTCAAAAAGATTCCGGGGCGGATGACAGCGGATATTTTGACAGAACTTGTGCCGCAGTGGATTAATAAGTTAGAAGGCAAAAGATTTATGCGGTGGGCTGACGGAGATTTGAAGTTTCCGCGCCCGATTCGATCGCTCGTGGCACTGTTAGATGATACTGTGCTGCCAATTACATTGGTGAGCGGTTCGGATACGGTCAAGAGCGATCGAATTTCCCAAGGACACCGGGTGTTACATACCCCCCCTACACCCCTGGGAGGGGTCTCGATTCCCCAAGCCGAGGATTATGTCGAATATCTGCGGGCTGCTTGCGTGGAGGTCGATCGAACCCAGCGCAAAAATCAAATTAAAGCACAAGTAGAAGCCGCAGCGACAAAACAAGGCGGTTACGCCGACATTACCGAAGATTTGTTAGAAGAAGTCACCGACTTAGTAGAATGGCCGAACGCAGTTGTCGGCAAATTTGACGAGGACTTTTTGATATTGCCGCCGGAAGTAATCACCACAATTATTGTTACAAACCAGCGGTATTTTCCGATTCTCAAAAACCCCGGTTATCCCGAACTTCTGCCCTATTTTATTACAATTTCTAACGGCGATCCGGCTAAAGCCGCGATTATTGCCGCCGGTAACGAGCGAGTAGTGCGGGCGAGATTGGCAGACGGTCAGTTTTTCTACAAAGCAGACTTGGTAAAGCCTCTAGAGGATTATTTGCCAAAGTTGGCAACAGTTACTTTCCAGGAAGATTTAGGGACTGTACGCGCAAAAGTCGATCGTCTGTGCAAGATTGCCAGCCTCATCACCAATCAACTGCAAATCACAGGCGAAGAACAAGCTTACATAGCAAGAGCAGCCTTACTTTGCAAAGCCGACCTCGTAACTCAAATGGTTTACGAACTGCCCGAAATGCAAGGAATCATGGGGCAGAAATACGCCTTAGCAAGTGGCGAATCGGAAGAAGTAGCCACAGCAATTTTTGAACATTATTTGCCCAAAGGCGCGGGCGACAATTTGCCGCAAACTCTTACAGGTCAAGTTGTCGCAATAGCCGACAAATTAGATACATTAGTCAGCATCTTCGGTTTGGGAATGTTGCCGACTGGTTCATCCGATCCCTTCGCTTTGCGTCGCGCAGCCAATGCAATAATTAACATTATTTGGGCGGCTCAGTTGCCAGTAAACTTGCACCAGTTGCTCGCACAAGTTGTTGCAGAATTTACCGCAACGCGCCCGGAAACACCGACGGAGTTGCTGGCTCAGTTATACGAGTTTTTCTTGCAAAGAATTCGGACTTTGTTGCAAGAAGAAAAGAATGTAGATTATGATTTGGTAAATGCAGTTTTGGGAGAAAACGACCTAGAATATACTGAACGAGCATTGAGAGATTTGTTGGACGCACTGGAAAGAGCGCTTTTCCTACAACAAATCCGCAATAACCAGACTTTGGATCTAATTTATGAAACAGTCAACCGTTCAACTCGTTTGGCTGCTCAAGGTGATTTGGATAAAGTAGAATTGGAACCGAAAACGGCTGTGAAACCGGAGTTATTTCAAAAGTCGTCTGAACAAGCTTTTTACGATGCAGTCGTGCAGTTAGTGCCGCAAACGCTGCTATCCAAACAAACTCGCAATTACCAGCAGTTAGTAGATAGTTTGACGGAAATTTCTCCGACTGTTAGCAACTTTTTTGACGGGCCAGAAAGCGTTTTAGTGATGGATCCCGACCCGGAAATTAAGCAAAATCGGTTGAATTTACTGGGGCTGTTGCGGAATCACGCGCGGGTGTTGGCTGACTTTGGGGCGATCGTCAAAAGTTAGAAGCGAGAAGATTTGAGTCCGCCTGGGATTGAAAACATCCGCTTCAGTCCGCCGTTCGTTTCAACACCCGTCTAAAGCGAAAGTCCTCGCTATGAGGACTGAAACGCATATATACCAAAATTTTCAGTCAGTTTTAACTGACTTTAGCTTTTAGACAGGGGTTTTCAACCCCTGGCGGGCTTGTGGGAAACGAGCGGGCTCGCAGGCAAAACAATTTGAGAAACGTACTTCTTAAAACCCTCGCTCCAAATAACATTAAAGCTTACCAATAAAACGAGTAAATCTATTAGAATTTTTGCGAAACCGCGCGCGTCTGGGCAGAGTTCGATCGCTCTCTTAAAAAATAAGCTAAATAGCCAATAGTCAATAACCAATTCAAGGTTAAGATATAAACTTATAAAACCAGGGAAATTCGCTCCATCACACACACAACTTATGCCGATAGCTCATGTCATTGGACTAGGAAAATCAGGAATTGCCGCCGCAAGACTGCTAAAACGCGAAGGATGGGAAGTAACGCTGAGCGATCGCTCATCTTCCCCAAACTTGCTCGAACAGCAACAGGAATTCGCTAACGAAGGAATTCATGTGGAGTTAGGTAAATCTTTTGAACCAGTCGAATCTATAGAATTAATAGTAGTAAGTCCGGGCATTCCCTGGGACAGTCCAGCATTAGTGCGCGCCAGAGACTTAGGCATTGAAACAATCGGAGAAATGGCTCTCGCGTGGCGTTACCTCAAATATCCTTGGGTGGGAATTACCGGCACTAATGGCAAAACTACTACTACTGCTTTAATTGCTGCTATTTTTGCCGAGGCCGGGCTTTACGCTCCCGCTTGTGGCAATATTGGCTATGCTGCGTGTGAATTAGCTTTAGCTGAAAAACAACCGGATTGGGTAATCGCAGAAATTAGCAGCTATCAGATAGAATCCTCGCCGTTTGTAGCGCCGCGAATCGGAGTTTTGACGACTTTGACGCCCGATCACCTCAGCCGCCACAAAACTTTAGAAAATTACTACAACATTAAAGCGCATTTGCTGAAAAAATCTGAATTGCAAGTAATCAACGGCGACGATCCTTGTTTGCGGCAACAAGGAGTTGACGTTTGGCCGGATGCGTGTTGGACGAGTGTCAAAGGTGAAAAAGATTTGTTGGGAAATACAGATTTTGGAGCCTATATTCAAGATGGTTGGGTAATAGCTCAAGGCGAGAAAATTCTGCCTGCTGATTCTTTGCGGATGGTGGGAGAACACAATTTGCAGAATTTGTTAATGGCGGTGGCGGCGGCTAATTTGGCGGGGATAGATAAAAGTGCGATCGCCCGGGCGATTGCTAAATTCCCCGGAGTTTCGCACCGCCTCGAACACATCTGCACTTGGGAAGGCATAGATTTCATCAACGACAGCAAAGCTACTAATTATGACGCCGCCCAAGTCGGGTTGGCTTCTGTAAGCGCACCGGCGATTTTAATTGCGGGCGGCGACGCCAAAGAAGGGGACGATCGCGCTTGGATTGATACAATCAAGGCGAAAGCTGCGGGGGTGTTGCTAATTGGGGATGCGGCAGGTATTTTTGCCGATCGGCTGGAACAAGCAAATTACAACGCTTGGGAAATAGTCGAAACAATGGAAAGAGCAATCCCGCGAGCAGCAGAATTAGGCAAACAAAATCATGCTAAAGTAGTGCTGCTTTCCCCAGCCTGTGCTAGCTTCGATCAATACCAAAACTTCGAGCAACGGGGCGATCATTTCCGCCAATTATGCCTCGAATCCCTGATTTAACGGACACCAATCGCGTAGATACTGTCTTGACCTGTCAAGGGGTAGCAGTCAAATAATTGGGGTCGAAAGGCTTTTGGGATTTTAAAATCC
>NZ_JAUBQQ010000096.1:0-17114 GCF_036701335.1 Microcoleus sp. Pol12B5
GATTTTAAAATCCCAAAAGCCTTTCGACCCCAATTATTTGACTGCTACCCCTTGACAGGTCAAGACAGTATCTACAAAAATCGCGGTTGCTCGACCGGACATGATATTATCAACTAAAAATCAGCCTTTGAACCTAGAATCTAGACGTTTATTCCAGGTTTCTACCTAACTCTCTTTTCTCTCTTTTCTCTGCGTCCTCGGCGCCCTCTGCGGTTAGAAAAAAAAATCTTATTCACAAACGAAATAGCATTGCCATCTAAAAGCCCGATCGCACATTTGCCCCTTATAACCCTGTTCACCCCCAAACATATGCGTTACCCTAGTTGACTACAACTTGTACCGCACTCCCCAACTAAATTCATGCTTTCCCGCATCAAAGAAGTAGCCGCCAACCTAGCACCCCGCTTAATAGAAATTCGCCGGCACATCCACTCCCACCCCGAACTCAGCGGCCAAGAATATCAAACAGCCGCCTACGTAGCCGGAGTTCTCGCATCCAGCGGAGTCCGCGCCATCGAAGGAATCGGCAAAACAGGAGTGATAGGCGAAGTCAAAGGTCACAGCAGCGAGTCCCGGTGGCTGGCAATTCGCACCGATATGGACGCTTTACCGATTCAAGAACGCACAAACTTAGAATTTGCCTCCCGCAACGAAGGAGTCATGCACGCCTGCGGCCACGACATCCACACCACCGTCGGTTTGGGCGCAGCAATGATATTGTCTCAGCTCGAAGAAAAATTGGCCGGTCACGTCCGCTTCTTGTTTCAGCCGGCGGAAGAGATTGCCCAAGGTGCTCAATGGATGATTAAAGATGGGGCGATGCAAGATGTTGACGGCATCCTTGGAGTGCACGTTTTCCCGACGATTCCCGGCGGTTGCGTCGGTATCCGCCACGGGGCTCTGACGGCGGCGGCAGATGACCTAGAATTGATTGTGATGGGCGAATCCGGCCACGGTGCGCGTCCCCACGAGGCGATCGACGCAATTTGGATTGCTTCTCAGATAATTACCACCTTGCAGCAGGCAATTAGCCGCACGCAAAATCCTTTGAGGCCACTGGTTTTGACGATCGGGCAAATTAACGGCGGACGAGCACCGAACGTAATTGCCGATCGAGTAAAATTATTGGGAACTGTGCGATCGCTGCATCCGGAAACCCACGAAAAACTGCCGGCTTGGATCGAACAAATTGTTTCTAGCGTTTGCGGGACTTACGGCGCTAAGTACGAACTCACCTACAAGCGCGGCGTGCCCGGAGTCCAAAACGACCCAAAACTCACACAATTAGTCGAAAGTGCGGCTTTAGAAGCTTTAGGTCGATCGCGCGTCCAGATTTTACCAGAACCATCCCTCGGCGCGGAAGATTTTTCGATGTACTTAGAACACGCACCGGGAACCATGTTTCGCTTAGGAGTGGGACTGACTGACAAACCGAACTATCCCCTCCATCACCCGCAATTTGAGGTCGATGAAGCAGCCATTGTGACCGGCGCTGTCACCTTGGCCTATGCCGCCTACCAATATTGGAAACAGCATCCAGGTTCACACTAATAGTCTTCGACGTATGGGTGGTCAGCTAACTAACCGTAGGGTGCTTACCCGGAAAATTGTTTTGTCTCTGGTAATAACATTCAGCCCTGACCCACCCTACAATAACTACAAAAACTAATTTAGAAAATTTTATGAACCTAGATTTCGATCGATTCTGCGACGCCTGCAACCCCAGTCACTCCCTGATATTGGGCAATGCCGAAGATCAGCGCTACTACATTGATTTTGCTGAGGTGCGCGGCGGAAAAGTTATTAACATACTCAAACGGACAATTACCCGTCTGGCACGAGATAAACCGACTTGCCAATTGTTTACCGGACATATTGGTTGCGGCAAGTCTACTGAATTATCGCGATTGGAAAAAGAGTTGACTGATGAGGGGTTTCATGTAGTTTACTTCGAGTCAACACAAGACCTCGATGAAATGGATCTCGATTTGACGGATATCATGTTAGCGATCGCGCGGCGAGTCACCCAAAGCTTGGAAGAGGGCAAAATTTCCTTGCAGCCCCAGCGTTTTAAAGAATTCTTAAAAAATAGTTGGGATTTTTTACAAACCCCTGTGACCTTAGAAGCTGAAGGAGAACTTTTTGGTAGCAAATATAAGGGCAATACAGACGGAAATCTGGAAATTTCTCTGCCTTTAGGCATCGCCAAAATTACTGCTAAAATCAAAAGTAATCCCGACTTGCGCTCTAAACTGAGACAGTACATGGAACCGCAAGCTAATAAAATGTTAGAACTGATTAATCAAGAAATTATTGATGTAGCAATTAATCAGCTAAAGCAGCGGGGAAAAAAAGGATTGGTGGTGATAGTTGACAACTTAGACAGGATAGTTTCTCGACCCAATGCAGCGGGGCGACTGTTGCCAGAATATATCTTTATTGACCGGGGCGATCAGTTGCGGCAACTGAATTGCCATTTAGTTTATACCCTGCCGCTGGGATTGATTTTTGGCAATGAAAGCGAAATTTTGAAAAATCGCTTGGGAGGCGGAGTTGACCCGAAAGTTTTGCCGATGGTACCAGTAAAGAATAGAGACGGCAGCGAATGTGTTGAGGGGATGAATTTGCTGCGGCGCATGGTGATGTCGCGGGCTTTTCCTGATGTGTCGCCAGAGAAATATATCACATTAATTACCGAAGTTTTTGACCGTCCTGAAACTTTAGATGAATTGTGTCGAGTCAGCGGAGGCCATCTGCGAAACTTGATGGGGATGCTGTTTGGTTGCTTGCAGCAAGATGACCCTCCAATTTTGCAAAATGTGTTGAAATCCGTCATTCGCAGTTCCCGCGACACTCTGAGGAATGGCATTGATAATGATGAGTGGGAATTACTGTTTAAGGTGGTAAAAGAACAAAGCATTAATGGAGATAAAGAATACCAAGATTTGCTGCGAAACTTGTGGGTTTTTGAATATGTAGACCCTCAAGGAAATTGGTTTGCGTTGAATCCGCTGTTGATGGAAACTGACAAATTTAAGCTGTGGCAGCAGCAAAATTATTGAGATTATGGTAAACTCAAATCTAGCCGAAGATATTGCAACAGAAAATGAGCGATCGCTCTCTACTTTGGTACGGACGATCGCCCGCTTTCAAGGAAAGTTTTCTTTAACTCTAGTGCGCTGCAATTATGCTAGCTTGCGTTTTGCAATGCTGCAAAAGCTGCGCGATCACTCAACTGTTGAATATCAAGAATTAGCCCTCGAACCTGCTACCAAAACACTTTATCAAACTATTCTCAATGCCGTCCAAGAGCAACCGCCGAAAGCTTTAATAATTGTCGGTATGGAATCGGTGGTTGCTCTTGATGACCTGCTAGCGGGGGCTAATAGAGCGCGAGATCAATTCAAGCAAGATTTTGCTTTTCCTTTGATATTATGGGTTACGGATTCCGTACTGTCTAAATTTAGTCGATCGGCGAATGATTTGAAGTCTTGGGCTCCTCCTCCAATTCAGTTTACGATGTCGCCCGATGATTTGAGGATTTTTTTGCGACAAAAAGCAGACCAGGCTTTTGCTGATGTTGAGAATTTCAAGTTAGATGACTGTGAAATTGAGTTATTGGAGAATGACCTGCTAAATGCAGAATTAGGCCCGGAATTGCAAGCTAGTTGGCAATTTATTCGCGGTTTAGTTGAAGTTAAGAAAAATCAAATAGATTTAGCACTCGAACATTATCAGCAAAATTTGACATTTTGGCAGCAAAATCACCCGTTAGAAAGACAAGGAATTGTCTGCCAGAAAATTGCTCAAGCTTACAACCGCAAAGCTGAATTGCACCGGGCAGGAAATCAAGGTTATTGGCAAGAAGCTAGAAAGTATTTACAGCAATCTCTGGAAATTTTTGAGCAAGTGCAGCGACATGATTTAGCTGCGAAATGTATTAGCCAACTCTGCGAAGTGCTGCGACTTTTACAAGCTTGGGAAGAGTTGGAAAATTTAGCTAAAAAAGCATTAAAAATTCACGTAAATTACGGCACTGTGAGCCAAGTAACTGAAGATTACGGCTTTTTGGCTGAGGTGGCGCTGCAACAATCTCAGTGGGAAAAAGCTTGCGAATCGGCTAAATTAGCATTGTCGGTTTTGGAACAAGCAGGAATAAATAAAAAAGAGACTGGTTTGTATCTGCTACTTTTGGCAAAAGGACAGCGAAATCTTATCCCCTGTTCGACAGTTAACCCCCCCCAGCCTGCCCTTGCTAAGGGGGGGAGTCAGTCAGTATTTTCCCCTCTTGAGATTATAGAAACTTTAACACAAGCGAAAGTAATTACCCAGCCTCAAGATGATGTGCAGCTTTATCTGAGGATTTTAGAAGAGTTGAGAACTCTCTATTTTGAGCAAGGCGAATATTTAAAAGCATTTGATATCAAACTCGAACAACAAGCAGTTAAAAGCAAATATGGATTGCAAGCTTTTATCGGTGCCAGCCGCTTGCAGTCGCCGCAACAAATAATTGACATCGGTTTACAATCCGGTAAGTCAAAAGCTGAAATTGTTGAGGAAATTGAAGCAGCTTCCGGGCGATCGCGCGATATTAAAGAGATAAGTAAACGGATACGTACACCTGCTTGCAAGCTGACGATCGTTCACGGACAATCTGGGGTAGGAAAAAGTTCGATAATTCAGGCATGGTTAGTTCCGGCACTGCAACTGACAACTTTTGAAGCGCGGGACATATTGCCTATTTTATTGCAATCATATCATGATTGGGCGAGGGATTGCGGTGAGTGTTTGAAAGCAGGAATTGAACAATTAAAAGCTGTGCATTTGTCAGGGGCGATCGACACCCCAACAGCTATTTTAAAACAGTTGCGACTGAATCAAGACCGTAATTTATTAACTGTATTAATCTTTGACCAGTTTGAGGAATTTTTCTTTGCTTATCGAGATCCAATTGGTAGGCAAGAATTATATAATTTTCTAGCTGAATGTTTAAATCAGATTAGCGATCTCAAAATTATCCTGTCGCTGCGGGAAGATTATCTTTTCTACTTGTTAGAGTTCAATCGCGCCACCAATTTATCAATTATTGATAACGACATTCTCACGAAAAAAATCTGCTATTACTTGGGAAATTTCTCGATTTCAGATGCGAAAGCTATTGTTCAAACATTAACAAAAGGATCTCAATTTTACTTGGACGATGATTTGGTAAACGCGCTGGTAGAAGATTTAGCAGGTGAAATGGGAGAAGTACGGCCGATTGAGTTGCAAATTGTGGGGACGCAATTGGAAAAACGGCAGATTACTCAACTGGGTGAATATCAGCAACTTGGCAGTCAGGCTAAGCTCAAACTGGTTAAGGAGTTTTTAGATGAAGTTATCGCAGATTGTGGTAAGGAGAATAAAGATATTGCCAAAGTGGTCTTGTATTTACTGACGGATGAAAAGGAAACTCGTCCTCAGAAAAATTTTGCTGAATTAGCAGCAAATTTACGAATAGAGTTAGTAGAATTAGAGTTAGTTTTAGGGATGATAGTTAAATCAGGATTGGTATTAGAAGTGCCGGGAACTCCGAAACGCTACCAACTTGTTCACGATTATTTAGTGCCTTTTGTTCGCCAATGGGGAAATGTTAAATTACCAGAAATAAGGGAAAAAATTGAGCAGGTTAAAGCTTTAAACCAGAGGGCAACAGAAATCCTAAAAGATTGCGACCAACAACAAGAGCAATTAGAAGAGTTATTAGCCATAGGAAATAGAAATTTCAAAAAACAAGAGGAATTAGACAAAAACCAAGAGAATTTAGAAGAGTTGTTAGCAATAGAAAAGAGAAATCTCAAAATTCTGGCTATTTTTCTTATTATTATTAATATAATTCTGTTTAGCATTAGAGTGGTCGATACCATTATAAGGGGAGTAGCGTAATCACAACTAAACCAAGCATAGAAATTGATAAAATTAGAGCGATATGCAAGTGATGCTTTGAGACTGCTTGAGTTGGGAAATAATCAAATAAAGCGATCTAACACACAAGCTGATACAAGAATGTGAACTACCCGCCACTAACCGCAAGCGGCTTGATGGGGGCTTCTGTACTCACAGGCGAATGCCTCAAAACAGACTGACGCCCGCTATGAGGTCTTACTTCCCCTCCTACAGCAGAAACGGCTGTTCCATCCGTCTGTAGCATTCTGATTCCTTCTGTTCTAATATTTGCAGCAGCGTTTCCATCTCGATCGTGATGAGTGCCACAATGGGGACAAGTCCAGTCCCTTACATCGATCGGCATTTCATCTATTTGATAGAAACAATTAGAACAGAGTTTGGAACTAGGGAACCATCTATTTATCTCTACTAACTTTCCACCCTTACGTTCTAATTTATAGGCTAGAAAATTAGTGAATATTCCCCATCCACAATCAGATATTGCTTTAGCTAAGCTATGATTTCGCACCATGCCTTTGACATTAAGATTCTCTACTACGACAACTTGGTTTTCGTTGACTAGCTTATGCGAAAGCTTGTGTAGAAAATCTTGACGTGCGTTTGATACTCGCTCGTATACCCTAGCGGCTATTTTTTTTGCTTTGAACCTTGAGTTACTACCATCTTCTTTTCTGGCTAATTTTTTCTGTTTCCTCTTGAGATTTTTTTCATGCACAGCTAAATGTTTGGGATTGCTATATTTAGATCCTTTCTCTCCATCGTGAGTTACTGCAAAGTCCTTAACGCCTAAGTCAATACCTATTACATTGCCCTCAGTTGAGATCCGTGGCTTTTCTCCCTCTGCCTCAACTAATAGCGAGGCAAAATATTTTCCAGCAGGTGTTTTGCTCACGGTAACGGTTTTCACTTTTCCATCAATCTGTCGATGAATCTTAGCTCTCACTTCCCCGACTTCACCAGGAATCTTAATAGTGTTATTGGCTAATATTTTGACGTTTTGAGGGTATTGAATAGATTGCTTACTTTTCTTGGACTTGAATCTTGGAAATCGGCTTCTACCCTCAAAGAAATTTTTATAAGCTGTAACTAATTTGAGAGTAGTAGCCTGCAATACCTGACTGTAGCAATCAGCCAACCAAGATGTTTCTTCTTGTTTCTTGAGTTTGGGCAATATGGCATTTAGCGCTACTTGTCCTATTCCTTTACCTGTTTCTTTGTAAGTCTCGATCGACTTATTTAGGGCAAAATTCCACCACCAACGCGAACAACCAAACGCTTGAGCCAAGTTTTGTTCTTGGCTGTGCGTTGGATAGATTCTAACTTTGATAGCTTGGTGTTTCACGAGATATTTTGACGACTTCTCTATGTTGAATATAAAATTACTGTGTAGCCTTGTCAAGCACAGGGTTGTTTTTCGTTTTTTGGTCGCTCAATACCTTCGTACTACGACTTCAAACAAGGAAAATTATTTGGGGGAGCTTGGATTCAAAGTCAAAACGCTGAAATTTGGTCAACCGGTGCACAGTGCACACCCTACAAACAATCGGTACCCAGTTTTTGTAGACGCGGTTTCAACCGCCGTCTGCATCTATAGTCTCGGCGATTGCAACGCTCGCGAGCTCGCAATGACACGCTTAGCTAGCCCAACCTTATTGGCCTATCTTCCGCAATTCCCCTATACCAGCCGCCAAATGTGCTAACGTACAATCAAAAATCCCCCAATTTCAACTATCGCGAGACAGATAACCGTGTTCGCTCAAGCACCTCCAACTCCCAATTACAAATGGTTTAGCTGCATATCTAGGACTGTTTTCACCGCATTGTGCCTGTTGCCCATTTTCAGCGCTGCGGGATACGCCCAAACTCCCCAAAATAGACCCATCAAAATCGGCGTAGTGCAGCGGTTTGGCACCAAAGCAACCGACAAACTGACGCTGAAAGCATTACCGGGCGACAGCTTAACATTGAGTTACAAAACTCCTCAAGGCATAGAAACCAAAACTGCTGCTAGCGTCAAGTTAGAAATAGCCCCCAAACCGCTGGAATCGCCCTTAGTAGAAGAACGAGTTGTTCTGAGTTCCCACCGCAGTTTCGAGAGTGCCGAAGATAGCGCCAATCAGTGGCGCGCCCAGGGAATTGATGTAGAAATTGCTCAACCTTTTCGCTGGCAAGTTTGGGCGAAAAGAGATACTTACAACTCTCCTTTGGTGCGGCGCTGGCTGTTGCAAAGTTTGCAAGCTCAAGGGAACACAACAGCTTTTTTGGATTCCAAAGTTTTTAAACAAATACCCCAGGCATTTTGGGTTTTAAACGGCTTTCGTTTCAACCGCAATGAGTTGGATGTGACGGCCGGGAAAAATGCGATCGAGGTATTGCAACAAACCACCCAAGAGGCGACAGCTACTGAACCAGAAAAAGCAATTCAAGAAACTCACCGTTATGGCGGCAGTTTGCACCTGCAAAAAAATGCTTACGGCACTTATACTTTGGTGAATAAAGTGCTGACGGAAACTTATTTGCGGGGTGTTGTTCCTCACGAAATTGGGGCTTTTTCGCCTTACGCTGCGATTGTCGCTCAAACGATTTTAGCGAGAACCTACGCCCTGAGAAATTTGCGCCGGTTTGCTGTGGATAATTATGAGTTGTGCGCTGATGTTAACTGTCAAGTTTATAAGGGTTTGACCGAGGTTTACCCGCAAAGTGATAAGGCGATCGCCCAAACGAGCGGTTTGGTGCTAACTTACGAAAATCAGCTAGTAGACGCGCTCTATTCCGCGTCTAGCGGCGGCGTGACAGCCTCTTTTAACGATGTGTGGCAGGGCGCGGAACGTCCATATTTGCGATCGATCGTCGATTCGCCTAATAATGTTTGGGATTTGTCCAAGCAGAGTTTGTCTGACGAAAACAATTTCCGCCGCTTTATCAGTTTGCAAAAAGGGTTTAATGAGGAAAAAGAAGACACTTTTCGGTGGCGCGAACCTGCTTCTTTGACCGCGATTGGTGGATTTCTCAAACAGTATCTTCAGAAGAAACAGCACCCGCTGGCTAATTTTAAAACAGTCACTCAGGTGGAAGTGGTAGAAAGGTCGCCCGCAGGTCGAGTTTTGCAAATGAAGGTTCAAACTGACTTGGGCCCTATCGATATCGACAAAGACGAGATTCGCAATGCTTTTTACCCGCCGATTAGCACGCTTTTTTACCTAGAACCAATTTACAATCCCGACAAAACTCTCAACGGTTATGCTTTTGTCGGAGGCGGCTTCGGACACGGGGTGGGAATGAGTCAGACTGGTTCTTACAATTTGGCTAATTTGGGCTGGAATGGATCTCAAATTCTCAGCTTTTATTTTCCCGGCGCTCAAGTTGTACCACTCAGCGATGCGATTACATTTTGGCGCGAATAGTCGATCGCACTCTGCCTAAAACTCGGCGATTTAAATCATCGCCACTACACAAACAAAGCCCGCCTTTGCGGACTAAATATCAGCCGTAAAACTTTTAGATTTTAGACTTTGGATTCTAGACTGGTTTCACAGTTAATCTAAAATCGCCCATCTAAAATCTAAAATTATTTGGTCAGCTATCTGCTCAAACCGCTAGGAAGTCCTAGCTGGGAGTGACAGACTGCTGGCGGCTTTGTTGCAGTGTTAGACACAGAAACCCGGTTTCATAAAGTAATTGCGCTATTTCAGCTTAATTTGGGAAACCAGAAACCGGGTTTCTTAGGGTATCACGCAGAGCGTCCTTTCTTAGTAGAGCGATTCTTCTTGGTGAGTTTCGATCGTACAGTCAGACTTGGGATAGGCGACGCAGGTGAGGACAAATCCGGCCTCGATTTGGTCATCGTCCAAGAAAGATTGGTCGGATTGGTCAATTTCGCCTTTGGTGATTTTGCCGGCGCAGGTGGAGCAAGCTCCAGCGCGGCAAGAGTAGGGGAGGTCGAGTCCTGCTTCTTCAGCAGCATCAAGAATGTAAGTATCGTCATCAACGTCAATGGTCTGGTTAATTCCTTCGGCTTCGCTGATGAGGGTAACTTTGTAAGTTGCCATGCACTAAATCCTCTCAAAAATTCAACAAGATTGATAATTTTTCCTAATGCAACCTTCAAGGCTCTATTAGCTTTGAGGTTAGGTCTTAGGTTCGTTCCCTCTATGATAGTAGGGGAAAGAAGCAAGGTTGCAACACTTATTTACAAAAAATTTGAATGGGATTAGTTATAACTTTTTCTAATTTCATCTTTATTACTTATACCTATCTTGGATTCAGCCTTGTGATACTGTTGCCGCAAGACTTGCGCTAAATAATCCGGTTTCTAGGAAAAATCCTGTTTTGAGCCCTACAGCACAAAAACCGGGTTGTTGGTATGCGGTGTGTCGATCGAGTTTCAGCAAGACTGGCTGCAAGGCAAGTCCCTGCCGGCGTTGAAATGTATAGTTAGATCGCATCAAGACTTGGGTGTTGAAAGCTCGATCGAATAAATCGCACCACAACCACAGCTTAAAATCGGGGCGATAGAACCCTAAAGCCCTGCACCCCAAGTCTGTAACTATCTAAAATCTTAAATCTCAAATCCCATGACTAATATTGATACTCGCTTTGGTTTTTCGGTTAATTCTCCAATTCGCGTGGGGATTGTGGGTACGGGTTTTGCCGCTAAGTTGAGGGCCGAGACAATTCAAGCTGATGGGCGATCGAACTTGGTAGCAGTTGCGGGCCACTCCCCGGATAAAACCGCAGCATTTTGTCAAGGGTTCGGGGCAGAAGCTGCGGTTTCCTGGCGCAAGCTAGTAGAAAGAGACGATTTAGATTTGGTAATTGTCTGTACGGTGAACCGTGATCACGGGGCGATCGTCCTGGCGGCCCTAGAAAATAACAAGCACGTTGTGGTGGAATATCCTCTATCTTTAGACGTATCTGAAGCAGAAAGGGCGATCGAACTTGCCGCCCAAAAGCAAAAACTCCTCCACATCGAACACATCGAACTGTTAGGCGGTTTGCACCAAGCAATCAAAGAGTCTTTGCCCTTAATCGGTAAAGTTTTTTACGCCCGCTACATTACTATGAGTCCTCAACATCCAGCGCCGCAGCGGTGGACTTATCAACATTCCCTCTTTGGCTTTCCGTTAGTTGGTGCAATTTCGCGACTGCACCGATTTACTGATTTGTTCGGGGAAGTGGCAACGGTTAACTGTCAAGCTCAATTTTGGGACAGTCAGCCGGATTTCTACAAAGCTTGTTTGTGCAACGCACAGTTGCGCTTTGCCAATGGCCTTGTCGCTGAAGCTGTTTATGGAAAAGGAGAGACTTTTTGGCAGTCTGAAAACATTTTCACCATCTACGGAGAAGGAGGAACGCTGGTTTTTAATCCTGAATCCGGTCAATTAATTCAGGGAGAAAATCGGCGCAACATCAAAGTAGGAACGCGGCGCGGTTTGTTTGCCAAAGACACCGATATGGTGTTGGAATATTTGTCAAAAGGTACGCCTTTGTACGTGGATAATGCCAGTAGTTTGTACGCTTTGAAGGTGGCAGACGCTGCGAGGCGATCGAGCGAGATTGGGCAAAATATAGCGATTCGTAACTGACCATCGGACATAATAAGTTTGCAGTAAGGAATTCAGTCCTCAGTTGATGCTTTTAGTCAATTAAGCTGTTCTGTCTTTAAATTGTCGGTCAAAAAAAATCCAAGTCTTGTGGGGTGGGCGTCCCGCCGGCCCTGAATATACAATTTAAATGCGTGACAGCTTAAGATTCTTCGTACTTACTACGAACAACTTTTATTTATGTGCGATACTAATATATCGAGGTTGATTTTTTACTCGCTCGATCCAAGTTTGAATTGCCGGAAATCTAGTTAAATCAAATCCGCCCTCGCCCGCAACGTGAGTGTAAGCAAATAAACCGATGTCAGCAATAGTATAGCGATCGCCAACAAAAAAAGCATGGTTTGCTAAATGCTGTTCCATCACCCCCAAAGCAGCATAGCCCGGTGCTTGTTTTTGTTTGAGTGCTTCTCGATATTCCTCAGCTTTTCCGGTGATATACCAAAAACGAGAAGTAGCAATAAAAGGTTCGTGGCTGTACTGTTCAAAAAATAACCACTGCATGACTTGAGCGCGTTCAAATTTATCAGTGGGGAAAAACTCCGTTGTTTCGCTCAAGTAAAACATAATCGCATTCGATTCAAACAGAAAAATATCCGGTTCTATTTCTAACACAGGAATACGCCCGTTAGGATTTTTTATCAAAAATTCAGGGGTTCGACTTTCTCGTTTTATAATATCAATTTCTAGTCGCTCGAAGGGAATATTAAGCTGAGTTAAAAGCAAGCGGATTTTGTAGCAATTCCCAGAAGGAGAATATTCGTAAAGTTTCAACATGAGTATTTTTTATATACCGCAAAGAACACTGAACACGCAAAGTAAAAAAAGCAAAAAAAGCAACAGAAGTTCACAACTTATTATTGTTGTAGCATTTGGGGTAAGAGCAGCATTGCTACGTTCAGAAGTAATATGGGTTAGGTGCAACCCAGAGCACCCTAAATTCATCAATATTGGAGAATCAATGAAATTATACGGGAAAAATCCTCCCTTAAATAGCGTTAGGGAAGGGGCACGGAAAGGGAAGATGAGCTTCAATAGTGGTATAAAAGTAATGATGGCGATGGAGCTCGCCGAAACCGCCCTGCGTTATTAATAATCTTCATAACGTTTAAAAGGCTGATGGCTCCTACTGTTCCGACTTGTGGCGGAAGGGTAGGATGGTGCGGATGCCTCGATCGATCTTTCCCCTACAAGTCACGTTCATCGATTCAGCTTCAAGGTGGCGTGATGTTAGAAAGTATTATCTGGATTTTATTAATGGGCTTTTTTGTCGGGCAGATTGCTCGACGACTGAAAGCTCCAGCACTCGTAGGTATGGTGCTGGTGGGCATTTTATTAGGCCCGCAACTGGGGAATGTCATTAGCCCAGAGGTTTTGGCCGCTGCGAATTCCCTTCGCACCATTGCTGTGATGGTGATTTTGATGAAAGCGGGGTTAGGACTCGATCGCGAAAAGCTATCTCAACAGGGAACCGTGGCGCTGCGATTAGGCTTTCTCCCTGCAGCTTGCGAGGCTATCGCCATAGCTGTCGCTGCGATGTGGCTACTTCAGTTTGAGTTTTTGACGGGGCTACTGCTAGGCTGCATCATTGGCGCGGAATCTCCAGCAGTAATTGTTCCCGGAATGTTGCGGTTAAAAAGTTTAGGTTGGGGAGTAAAAAAAGGAATTCCCGATGCGATTCTGACTGGAAGTGCCTTGTCAGATGTATTGCTTTTGCTGGTGTTTAGCCTACTGCTAGCGTTTCTGTCCCAAGGGAAAGCTACAGCCATTACCTTACTGGGAGGAATCACCCTCAGCCCTCTGCAATTGCTGCCATTTCAAATCATCATCCAAATTACCTTGGGGGTGCTGTTGGGATGGGTGGCTGCTCGACTTTTGGTGTCACTATTAGTCAAGCAAAACTGGACTCAAACTGCGGTTCAGGACTCCCTAGTGGCTGCTGGCTTTGCCCTAGGGCTGGTAGTATCAGCCGAACATATTCCGGTTTTCTCTGGCTATTTAGCTGTCATGGCGGCGGGGTTTTTCCTGATTGAGTTGGATGCGCCTTTAGCACGAAGATTACGGGGTGGCTTTGACAATTTGTGGACGATCGCCGAAATTATTTTGTTTGTGCTGCTGGGAGCCAGTATTCAACTTAATGTATTAGGCAATACTTTGCTGGTTGGTTTGTTGGTGTTGGCGATCGGGACTCTGATTGGGCGATCGCTCGGTTGGTATCTTTCCACTTTAGGTAGTAATTGGACTGGGAAAGAACGGCTGTTTTTGCTAGCAGGAAATTCCGCTAAGGCAACGGTACAGGCGGCGATTGGGGCGATTCCCCTAGCTCAGGGCATTGCTGGTGGCGAGACGATTTTGGCGATCGCAGCCCTCTCAATTTTAGTAACAGCTCCCTTGGGTGCTTGGGCAATTCCGACTTTTGCCCCCAAACTATTAGAAAAAGGCGAAGTTGACCCTACCAAAGTAGCTATTTCCGGTCGTCCAGTTTTTCTCGCCGCAGTAGACGCTTCCCCCCTAACAACAGATATTTTAACTAAAGCTGCAGACTTAGCTCGGCGCAGTGATGGGGATGTGATTGTTTTGTATGTAGACAATGTGGGATCTCAAAGCACAAACTTACAATTACAAAAACAAGCACAACGAATATTATCAGATATTCGCTATGAGTTCCTGAGTCTTTCTGGTACAGTTCCAGAGGAGATTATCCGCGTGGCGCAAGCTCGGCAAGTGGCATATATTGCGATCGGGAAACGAGGGCATCAACCTTGGGGACAAGTGCTAGTAGGTTCAGTTTCTCAAGCCGTCTTAGAAAGCAGTCCTATTCCTGTCATCTTGGTGGAATCTAGTTACAAGTAATACGAAATATGGGTTTTATCTCTCCTTGATCCTCTTCTCCCCTCTTTGTGTCCTCTGCGCCCTCTGCGGTTCATAATCAAGGCGCTATTTAACGCCAATTTAGGCTCCCTGCGATCGAGCCTAACTTTATCCCAAAGAATCATTTCTTATGAAACCTATCCCTCAATTTCAGCAGTTCACAGTCATTCCGCAACTCAGCAAGTGGTTCATTGTCAGTTTAGGCAGACCAAGATTCGCGAAAGTCAGCATAGAGGGTCAATCCACCATCTATATAGAGCGTTTGCCCCGTAATGTAAGCCGCTTCATCTGATGCGAGAAAGGCAACAGATGCCGCCATTTCCTCCGATGTGCCTGCCCGTCCCATTGGGATATGGCTTTCCACTACTGCCTTTTGTTCTGGATTGTCAGTCCAGCTTTCATTAATCGGTGTAATTGTTGCACCGGGCGCAATAGCATTGACGCGGATGCCTCGGTTTGCGTATTCCAACGCTAGGGTTTTGGTTAAATTACCCATGCCACCTTTGCTGATGGAATAGCTGATATACATCGGGCGGGGAATGATTTCATGCACACTGGAAATATTGATAATCACCCCAGGGCGTTGCTGACTCAATAGGTGCTTAATGGTTTCCCGCGCACAGAGATATGCACCTCGCAAATTGACTGCAATCACGCGATCGAATTCATCGGTTGGCACTTCATGGGATGCGCTTTCTGTTTGAATCCCAGCATTATTAATCAGGATATCGAGACTACCAAATTTATCAATGACAGTATTCACCATACGAAGGATGTCGTCTTCTTTGGAGACATCTCCCTGAACTAATAGCGTTTCAACCCCGCATTCCGATGCTTGTCCACAGGCTTTTTGCAGAGCAATTTCTTCAGTATCTTCTGCCTCTTCTAAGCTTTTGCGATAGTTAACGGCAATGTTGCAACCTTCTTGGGCGAGACGAATGGCGATCGCCTGCCCAATGCCTGAACTAGCTCCAGTAATGAGTGCGTTTTTTCCCTTTAAACCTTTCATAATTGCTCTCCCAGAGACTTAAAACAAAATATCTTAACCGAAACCTCAAGCCAACTAGCTTCAACATCAACCAGAAGGTTGTTCTGTCTTTTCGCCACGCATTTCATCAATCTTCAGAAGACTGATCACCATGCCCGATCGGGAGGGAGCATCTCATATTTGTAAAAACACTTATTCGGGATCCTTCCTTCTTCCTCTTTCCCCGCAGCAAGAGAGCCTCAAAACTCCTGCGTCAAAACTCCAATTTCTAGCTAGCTGGGCTGCTTTCATTGAAATGCTCCCAGTGCTAAGCTGTTGTGCATTTAAACTGAATGTCACAAAACAATCCCCTTGGGGTGGGCTGGGCGTCTCGCTCGCCCAGAATATGCAATTTAAATGCGTGACAGCTTATATACCTTCTTGATTTGATTTATGCTTACCTAATTATTGAAGTTTCCCCGCAATTAGACCAACCAGCACAATCAGACCTAATGCTCTACGAAAGTAATTAACGCCTTGAAATAATTCTTCCCAAGCCCAAGTAAACAAAGAGCCAAAGGCGACTAGCTCCAATCCTAGATTAACTTTTCCTGTTGTAACAATGAGCGTTAATAAACTAGCTATAATCCCGACACTCAGTGGTAGATTTGGCATCTGAGCTATAACAATTTGGCCTTCGCTGTCGCGGAATGTGCGATCGAACAATGTGTTTTCCATGAGTTTCTCGTGTCAATGTAATAAATAGAACCAGGTTAACATTCAATAGTGCGGGCTTTTTTGGGAACGATACTACAAGCTTTAGAGGGCAAGGAACATAAAAAAGTCTAATTAAATGCAAGTCAGGAGTGGAGATGACATTGATTTAATTATCCACCGGGGATCAAAGTCATAGAGAATTAGCCATTGGGCCCTAGAAAAATAGTCCGCACTATTGAACAGTGCAATATAGGGTTTATCCTGATTAAGTTTTTTTTGATTCCCTATCATGAATTTATTAGGCTTGTTTTTCCCCTTATTTTAAGTAGTTTTATGTGAGTGGCTAGAGAGTATTTTTATAGTAAATTTCCCAAAATCAAAAATCATCTCTCGCTTGGAAGAGTTTAGAGTAAAAGGTGATCTATAATTGGACAGACATCATCGTTTCTCTAGTATCGCATCGAGAGCGATCGACCTCATGCTCAAATCCAAGGTTCGGAATGAGAATTAAATAACTTCCACTCTTGAAAGTGGGATGGGCGTCCCGCCCATCCCACAATAACAATTAAAATTGTAAGTTATTTAATTCGCGCTCCTTAGCAATTCACAGGTCTAAACCTTTTCGTCAAGCAGGATTGAACCTTGGCAGTGCAGTAATTTCGGTTGACACTGCTTGAATTGATTGTGTAGCTGCTATTTCTGATCGATCGCTCTCAACATCCTGACTCACAAAAAATGTAGGCAGCGTTGCTGTCAAATAACCGCATAGGGCGATCGATTAGGAAGTTCGCGCTCAAACGCATAAATTCCAGCCGCGCCAATTAGAGTGACGATCGCTATCACATTACGCAAGAGGAGCAAACCGCTTTAAAAACAGAGCAGGTACAATGACTGGAATCCCTGCACCGATACAAATGAGAGCTTGGATAAAACTATAGCCTTTCTCAGAAAGATGAGGTATGATGTTACTGACACTCATTCATGAGGGTCAAACAGAGAACACACATCGA
>NZ_JAUBQQ010000146.1:0-2417 GCF_036701335.1 Microcoleus sp. Pol12B5
TCTGATCGAGGTTGTGCAGTTTGGCATTGTTGTCAAAAAGTTCGGCTTGAGAAATTGGGATGTATTTTAGGCTGAGTAAGTCGCTCATAGTGTGGCAATGGTTTATTCCAAATAAACGAAAATAAATTAAAATAAACGTAAATCACGTATTTTTATCATAGGATAGATTTTGCCAAAAACAAAAGGACAGTCAAAATATACTTCAGCTAGGGCCATTCCCGCAGTGGCTGAAATGATTTTTAACGGAGCTAGCCAAGGCGAAGTTGCGGAACACATTGGCGTAACACCGCAGCGCGTTTCTCAATATATGCGTACAGACCTTTACAGAGAAACGCTTGACAAACTAGAAAGAATTAAAAATAGGTGTGTAGCAGACTATGCTCAACAGCAGGTTGATCGATACAACGACGAGTTTGAGGAATGGTTTAAACTGTCAAAAACCATGAGCGGAGTAAACACAGCCGCGTATCAAAAGTTAATGACAACAATCAACTCCGCTCTTGACGCTGCACTCGCAGAAGCCAAACCAAAAAATAATGCAGAAAAAATCAAAGTAACCGAGAGCTTAAAAAATTTATGTAACTTAACTAGAGCCGCGATGATGCTTGAGCAACAAATAAACGCTGCATTTAATCAAAGGTTGGGAACAGATGAACTAAGCAAAAGATTAAGTGCTGATAAAGATACAGAGGTATAATGCGAAAGAATTATTTAGCAATTAAAGCCGCTAGTCGAATTCTTGATCGCACCGGATTGAATCATGCTCAAACAATTAAACAAAATCTATATAACGTCCCTGAAGACTTCCAGGAGTTTGCTCGTTTGTGTCGCATTCGATCGGGCAAAAAGATTATCCCTTTTGATTTGTACGACTATCAGATCGAACTAGCTAAATTATTGGATACCTACAGGGGTATTATAGTCTTTAAAACTCGACAACTTGGAGCAACAGAGACAATTGCTTGCAAGTTCCTGCACAAAGCAATCCTAAATCCTGCATACGTTGCAGGCATTTTGTCTATGGGTCAAGAGGAAAGCTCTAACGTGGCTCGGCGTATCCGTAAAATGCCAGCGGCTATTCCTAACTTTCAGTTTGCCACCAATAACCTGAAAGACTTAGAACTCAAAGGCGGCGGGCGCGTGGTGTTCCGACCTTCAACGGATAACGCTATTCGATCTCTAGAATCGGTCAGTGATTTGTTGTTTGATGAAAGCGCGTTTGTAGACAACGCTGAGGAGATTTACTCGTCGGCCGTTCCCGCGCAAGAAATGGTAGGCGCTGAGGCTCGAACGGCAATTGTTTCAACGATGTCTCAGTCTGGTAAGTTGTCTTGGTTTTGGAAGATGTTTGCTAGCAACAATGGGGCGATCGATGCCGAGAGAGTCTGCGCCAGAGTTCGCGAAAATTTAGATGAACCCTACCAATTTTGGGTAGATGATACCGGGTGGGCAAAGGCTGTTTTGCACTGGAAATCTCATCCAATATATTCGCAAATTCCTGATTATTTAGAGAAGACTAGGGAAGAAAAAAAATTGACTGAAGACAAGGTGCAACGAGAATATAACTTGGGAATTCCCGCATCGGGGGCGTCTCTATTCCAAGCTGATTTGGTCAATTTGTTTGCGGTTGGCAACTGGTTTCCTCCTAGACGGGATAGAGTTTATCTAGCAGGTATAGATCCCAATTTTGGGGGGACAGACTATTTTTGTATGCTGATCTGGGATGTCACTGAAGCTCCGTATCAGTTGGTCAGCCAGTACCGAGACAACAGTCACAGCAACAGCTATCACCAAGAAAAAGTGCTGCAACTGCTGGATGCGTATCAACCAGCGATTACCGCAATCGAGTCAAACTCAGGCGGTGCAGTGATACTTGAGGATTTAATTGTCGCCCGATCGTCCCTGCGATTTGAAAAGGTCAACACTTCGGCAGTGTCCAAGCGAGTTAATACCGATCGGCTGGCGATCACGCTTGAGGGCGGCACGGTTTGTTACCCACCGGATTGGGAAGGAATAGAAGAAATGAAAAACTTTTCCACCAAAGAACGAAAAGCCGTTGCGGGTCACGATGACTGTGTGATGGCTTGGGCGGCGGCTTGGGTTTGGATTGGGGAGTTGATAACTGCCGAAGAGAATTTGCTGGCGCGGGCGTTTGGGTAGCCGAATTAGCAAAGGTAATCTAAACGGTTAACGAGTTATCTATCGCAAATTTTTGAATTTATGTGTGCATAAACTCTGAATAATTCACTAAGAAGATGGTCTACTAGCGAAAAACAAAAGCCCTCTTATATCATCCGTAATTGAGTTTTCTTTCTGTTCTTTGGTTGCTCCACGGGCTTCTCCACTTTGAAGGTAGAATGAACGATCAGCTTGCATCTTCATGATCCAGTCGTTGAACTCTTCTCGTTTAACTTGTT
>NZ_JAUBQQ010000097.1:0-16650 GCF_036701335.1 Microcoleus sp. Pol12B5
TTATTCCGCAAGGTGTTGTCAAGCGTTTTGTGAAAATATTTTTGAGGTTTTTTTGAACCTATACACAGTAAAGGTTTGAGCTGCTGATTTCCGAGCCTACCTCCGCTGGCTGACTCCTCTTTCCGGGAAGGGGTCTTTTTTTTGGGCAAGATTAGACTTTTCAGGGGAGTATCTACCGCGCATGGGTAGAATATCTTTACGTGTAGTGTAGCTGTTATATGTATATATAGATTTTCGATCGCCCGCTTATGAAAAAACCTGCCGCTCGCCCTAGTGCCTTATTCATTACCTGCGCTTCACTGCTGATCGCTTGCACTCAGACGAACACTCCCCAGACATCGACTACAGTATCTCCAGGTACTTCGCCATCTCCGGCAACTTCGCCACAGGGTTCGGCCGCGGGGAACTCTACCGCTATTCGCGTTGGGGTTGGGGTGGCGCAAACTAGCAATGTGGCTTTACTGGGTCAGGAACAGGTGGCTGGCGCGAAAATTGCTGAGAAGTATTTCAACGATAAGGGCGGTGTGGATGGGACGCCGATTAAACTGGTCTTCCAAGATACCGGTGGAGATGAACAAGGGACGATCAATGCTTTCAATACTCTGATCAATCAGGATAAGGTGGTAGGTATTGTGGGGCCGACCCTCTCGCAACAAGCTTTTAGTGCCGATCCGATCGCCGATCGAGCAAAAGTTCCCGTACTCGGACCATCCAACACCGCTAAAGGCATTCCCCAGATTGGCGATTATGTGGCCAGAGTCTCCGCGCCTGTGGCCGTGGTAGCACCAAATGCAGTTAAAGCCGCACTGAAGCAAAACCCCAATATTAAAAAAGTAGCAGTGTTTTTTGCTCAGAATGATGCTTTTAGCAAATCTGAGACTGAAACTTTTCAGACAACGGTTAAAGATATGGGGCTGGAATTGGCAACAGTCCAAAAATTCTTGACTACTGATACAGATTTCCAATCTCAAGCCTCTAATGGGATAAATGTCAAGCCGGATTTAATCATTATTTCTGGGTTGGCCGCCGATGGAGGCAATTTAATTAAGCAGTTGCGGGAGTTGGGCTACAAAGGCGTTATCATTGGGGGCAACGGTCTGAATACTTCTAATGTATTTCCTGTTTGCAAGGCTCTTTGCGATGGGGTTTTGATAGCCCAAGCCTACAGCCCGGAATATCAGAATGAGATTAATAAGGCTTTTCGTGATGCTTATCGCGCTCAATTTAAGAAAGAACCGCCTCAGTTTAGCGCTCAAGCTTTTACTGGTGTACAAGTTTTTGTTGAGTCATTAAAGGCAATTAATGCTAAGTCTAAGGTTAGCGAAAAGCCATTGGCAGAGTTGCGTACAAATTTGAATCAGCAGTTGTTGGGTGGCCAGTACGATACGCCTTTGGGGGAAATTTCTTTTACGCCTGAAGGTGAGATTAATCAGAAAGAGTTTTATGTGGCAAAGATAAAAATGGAGGCGGATGGCAATAATGGTAAGTTTGAGTTTTTGAAATGAAGGCACGACACGGATACACAGATGAGTTATTGAGTGTGAGTCTGAAGTCACCCCCCCTGCACCCCAAGGGGGGAAGTCAGAAGTCAGAGTAAAAATTGGGCGTTGCTGATTCACGGTATGAATCAACTTTTCGCTTGATGTTACAAAACTCACCCTACTTGGCTTCTAGCAATTACGAAATCTTGAATTCATACCTGTATTCGGAAAGGTCAAAAATTGTATGCTGTTTGTTTTTGAATAATTTAATGTTGATGCCGAATCTCTAACTGGTGATGGACTTAACTCTGTTTTTGCAACAATTTTTGAATGGTTTGTCGATCGGCAGCGTGTATGCTATTTTTGCCTTGGGATACACGCTGGTGTTTTCTATTCTCGGAATTATTAATTTTGCTCACGGTGCAGTATTTACTTTGGGTGCTTATTTCACCTATGCGCTGATGGGAGGTACTTTCGGTTTTAATGGGTTGTGGGCTAATGCTCGAATTCCCCTGCAGTTGCCTTTTGCTGTGGCGTTAATTTTGGGAAGTGTCATGGCTGGTTTGGTAGGAGTAATTGTTGAACGAATTGCTTTTTTGCCTTTGCGCCGCCGACTCTCTGATCCTCTGCTGACGGTGGTTTCTAGTTTGGGTGTGGCAGTTGCGATCGCCAATATTATCCAATATCTTGTCGGTGCGGAAATTTACACTTTTCCTGCTAACACTTACGGCTATTTGCCCGCTGCCATTAACTTTGGGACTGTGGATAAACCAATTCCGATTCGTACTGTTCAAATAGTAATTTTTGTGGTGTCAGTTGCGATTGTAGCTGTCTTAACTTACTTAATAAATTTTACTAAATTTGGCAAAGCAATGCAGGCTGTGGCTGAAGATGCCACTACTTCTAGTTTATTGGGTATTGATACTGATAGATACATTGTTTTGACGTTTTTTGTGAGCAGTTTTCTGGCTGGCTTGGCGGGGAGTTTGGTGGGTTCTAGTGTGAGTATTGCTGGGCCGTATTTTGGTATTGCTTTTGGTTTGAAGGGTTTGGCGGTGATTGTACTTGGTGGATTAGGGAGTATTCCTGGGGCGGTTTTGGGTGGGTTTATCATTGGTTTGGTGGAGGCTTTTGTACCTGGAGATTTTTCTGCTTATAAGGATGCTGTTGCTTTTGCCATATTGTTTATTATGCTATTGGTGAGACCGCAGGGTTTGTTTGGACGGCGTTTAATTCAGAAGGTGTAAGTTAGTTATATTAAATCCGGTTACATCAGACTGATTAAACCGCAGAGGAGGCCGAGAAAGAGAAGAGAGAAATGAATAATTCGGATGCGAATGGATTTGAGATCAAGTAGGTATTTAAGTATGTTTATAATTTAAGATAAAGCTATGGCTGCATTTTTTACTACTTATGGGTTTTTGATTGTCTCGGTGTTGGTAGGTGCAATGTTGGGAATGTCGCTATATTTGCCTCTAATGACTGGACAGTTATCTCTGGCTAGCCCTGGTTTTTATGCTTTGGGTGGGTATATTGCGGCGATTTTGTCTACAACAGTGTTTCAAACGACGGGTAGTTTATTTCCACTGCCGTTGTTGTTATTGGAGATGATAATTGCAGGGGCTGTTTCGGGGTTGCTGGGTATTTTAGTGGGAATTCCGGCGCTGCGGTTAAGCGGGATTTATTTGGCGATCGCAACTATTGCTTTTGTGGAAATTTTGCGGGTTTTATCGCTGAATTTAGATATCACTGGCGGGGCTGTGGGCATTTTTGGGATTCCGCAACCGTTTGCGACGCCGATCGAGTATTTGTGGATTGTACTACCTTTACTGTTGGTCAGTATGGCGATTGTCTATCGGCTGGAACGGATTCGGGTGGGGCGGGCTTTTGCGGCGATTCGGGCTGATGAGTTGGCGGCAAATGCGATCGGCATTAACCCAACTTTTTATAAGGTTTTGGCTTTCACGTTAGGTGCTGTTTTAGCTGGGGTTGTGGGTGCAGTTAGTGCTCATTTCCTGAATACTTGGAACGCCCGTCAAGGTACTTTTGATGCTAGTATTATTTACTTAACTTCTGTGTTGATTGGTGGTAGCAGAAGTTTTTTGGGAGCAGTTTTGGGTGGGATGGTGTTTACTGCTTTACCGGAGGTTTTGAGGGGGATGGCGAGTATTCAGGGATTGCCGGTTTGGTTGGCACAATTTCTGCGGGATGGGCGGTTAATTATTTTTGGGTTGCTGATTGTTTTGGGGACGATATTTTTTCCGCAAGGTTTGGTTACGCCGGAGTTGTTGAAGAAATTTAAAAAAGGCGATCGTACTTCTGTTTAAAATTAGATTTTTGGTAAAGAAAGGTGTGGCATCCCCACTCCTTATCGATCGCCTATCTATAAAAAAAGTAAGGGACTATCGCATCCACACTTTTTATCTATCGCCTATCTATAAAACCGTGTCTCACAGATCGCTTATGATAAATGTATCCTCGTATGTCTGGGAGTTTAAACTATGTCTCTCACTGAGTTAATTCCTTTGGTGAACAGTCTGAGCCAATCAGACAAATTATCACTCTTCAAACTCCTAGCTGTGCAGATCCCAAAGGCTGAACTACAAGTTATCTTTTCTGGATCCGAGTATCCGGTTTGGTCGCCCTACGACGCAACGGAAGCTGCAAACATTCTGATGCAGATGATCCGGGATGACCGAGAGGCATCTACTCATGCCTAGTACGATCGAGTTTCCCTTTTCTGACGATGAAGCATTACCCACGATTCCCATCACTCGCTCGTCATGCAGGCTTTTCTGTCTCCGCGAATTCACTGCTAGATACTGGGTCTGCGGTCAACCTATTACCTTATGACATAGGGCTGCAATTGGGTGCAATTTGGGAGGAACAAACTATCCGCTTGCCATTGGCTGGAAATCTTGCAAGGGTTGAGGCGCGGGGTGTATTTATGCACGTTCAAATTGGGAATCTGGAACCAGTTCGTCTAGCATTTGCCTGGGCACAATCCTCTCAGGTGCCCTTAATCCTTGGACAAACGAATTTCTTTCGAGAATTTGATGTTTGTTTTCAGAGATCGCGATGTACGATCTACTTGAATGACGTGTAATTCATGAGGATATTGGATTGACAAAAGTTGTAAATAGGCTTCAAAACAAACTTTATCTAAATGCGAAAACTCCCAAAAAAAACTTTTTCCGCTAGGGAGCGATACCGCCCCATACAGCCAAAAACACTCAAATTTCCATTGATGCTTCCCCATAGGCTTTATGCCTGAAAGCGTCAGCTTGCGTCGTCGAATTGTATGCAGCCCTAAACGAGTTTCATCACTACACCAAAAGGTGACTTTTTTATATTTGTTTACTTGAGGTAAAGCTTTGTTTAGTAAAGCTTTTATCTGTTGATGCAAGTTATTTTTGAATTCCTTAATCGCCGTAGATTTCTGAGAAATACTCCGAGGTCTTGGAATTTTTAATTTACTTTTTAATTCCCCTCTTACTAAAGAATAGACAGCCGGGTAACTACTGGCTATTCCTTTAATCAACCAGAGCCAAAGATGAACTTCTTTATAACTCTTAAATCCTTCTGGGTCTCTCAACTCTTGTTGCAATGCCACTGCTATTTCAACTGAGAACTTTTTTGGGCGACCGAAAACCTGCCTATTTTTTAACAAATTTTCCAGACCGCCCTTTCTATATTGGGAGAGGCAGCGATGAATCGTTGCCTCACTTTTACCTAAAACTGCGGATACTTCCCTCACAGTTTCTACTTGTTTTGACTGAAATAAATAAAGCATTTGAACTTTGTTATAAGCTAAGATTTTTTTTTGCTGTTTGAGGATTTCTCGTAAATTTTCTGCAGATTCGGTAATCTTTATATGAGGACGACCAGACATTGTAATTCTCGCCTTTACTTTTTACACAAGTCTATCACGTCTTTAAAAAAATGGTATAAAACCCACAATTATCATAAACCTGCCCCTGCCCACCGACTACAAACAATTTCGATCGTGGTTAATCAAAAAAACATGGTATTCTGCCAAAGCTTAATACTTTTATCACTGCTGCAGCTAGCCAAAAACTCTCCTTCCGGGCTAAAATTAACAGAATAGACAGAGTTATTGTGACCCGCAATATTACAAATTTCTTGACCGTCTTTCACTCGCCAAATCTTGATAGTTTGATTGCTGCTGCTAGCCAGAATCTCGCCATCGGGACTAAAAGCAATCGAATCAACATACCAAGAATGTCCTGTGATAGTTAAAACTTCTTGCCAATCTTTGACCCACCAAATCTTAATAGTATTGTCATGGCTACCACTAGCCAAAAACTCTCCATTGGGACTAAAAGCTATGCAGCGAACGGAGTCTGTATGACCTGTAAGTGTGCGAATTAGCTTCCCATCTTTAACGCGCCAAATCTTGATTGTTCTGTCCCAACTGCAACTAGCAAGAGTTTCGCCATCCGGGCTAAAAGCAACAAAATAAACTAAATTAGTGTGACCCGCAAGCGTGCGAATTTCTTGCCCGTCTTTGACTCGCCAAATCTTGATTGTTTTGTCCCAACTGCTGCTAGCAATAATTTCGCCATCGGGACTGAAAGCTGCGCTGTAAACTGAGTTAATGTGACCGATCAGGGTGCGAATTTCTTGTCCATCTTTCATCCGCCAAACCTTGACAGTTTTGTCGTGGCTGCTGCTGGCTAGCATTAGTCCGTCAGGGCTGAAAGCTACTGTATAAACCGAGTTAGCGTGTCCTGTGAGGGTGACAATTTCTTGCCCGTCTTCAACTCCCCACAGCTTGATTGTTTTGTCATCGCTGCCGCTGGCTACAACTTCTCCGTTGGGGCTGAAAGCAACAGAGTAAATTAAGTTTTTGTGGCCTGTTAGGGTGTGAATACATTGCCAGTTATAGGTTTGCTGTTGGGACTGGGCAGATGTTGGGGCGGGTTTGACTGGCTTGGAATTTGTTTGAGGAATGGCTAGATCGATCGCAACTTGGGGATTAATTTCTTTTAATACTTCAACAGCCGTTTGATAGCGGCGGTTGGTAGCATTTTCAATCATTTTGTCTAAAATTTTCCCGAGTTGTTCACTCACCGGGTTATTGGCCAAATACTGCCACCAGATCCAGGCATCTTCACCCGGATCGAACAGGTCAAAAGGGGAAACTTGAGTTAGCAAGTACAAACAAGTTACGCCTAAACTGTACAAATCGCTGGTAAAAAATGCTTTGCCTCTAGCTTGTTCGGGGGCGATGTATTCGGGGCTGCCGATGCTGGTTCCTGTTTTGAGTAATGCTGTACCTGTAGCAATTTTGGCGGCGCCAAAGTCTACTAGAACTAATTGTTTGTCGGCGCGGCGGATGATGTTTCCGGGTTTGATGTCTCGGTGAATAACGTTGTGGGAATGGATGAAGTGAAGAACGGGTAATAAGCTATTGAGTAAGTCTTGAATTTGATTTTCTGTAAATCTGCCTTCTGTTTCTACAATTTGTGCTAAATTTTGCCCGTCGATAAATTCTTGGACTACATATTGTCTGCTGTCTTGGATGGAATAGGCTAATAGTTCGGGAATTTGAGGGTGTTTGCCCAATTCGTCTAATCGCATTGCTTCTTGTTCAAAAAGTTCGGCTGCTTTTTTGCTGTTGCGATTGCTTGCTGATGGGATGAGTGGGGTTTCTGGGGGTAAAAATTGTTTGATGACGCAGCGGGGTTTTGAGGGTTTGTCTTCGTCAACGGCGAGGAATGTTCTACCAAAACCGCCTTGTCCGATCGCCTTTATAGCCCGGTAGCGATCGCGCAACAGCAGTTTTGAACGGCAATTTCGGCAAATTTTGGCTGCGGGAGGGTTTTGTGGCTTGGAACAGTTGGGATTTAGGCAGTAACTCATTCGATTTTAGATTGCGGATTTTTGATTTTAACTTTTTGAATATTTCCACAGCGCAGTAGATATTATACCTCATTAGCTTTTTAGGAACTGGCTAGAAGCCCATTCCACAAGAAATTCACTCTTTGTGGAAGGGGCTTCTAGCCAGTTAAGCGAGAATGGTGATCTGGGCGTGAGTTCCGGAGCACCTTACTATATATGCCAGTTGCGTCAGTTCTGTTTTAGAAGTTCCACATAACGGGGTTATCGTCTAAATGATCGGTGACTGTTCGCGCGATCACGTCAATCTCTTTTAATTCCTCTTCACTCAATTTTACCTCAGCAGCTTTAGCATTTTCGGCTGCTTGTTTCCAGTCACGCGCGCCGACAATTGCATTTGTTTGTGGCTGGGAAATCAACCAGGCTAAAGCTAAGTTGCCCAAGCTTGTCTGGTGGCGATCGGCAATTGGCCTGAGTTGATTTAATGCTGTTTGCACTCGGTCGTAATTTTCTTTGATGAACAGCTTATTTTTAGCGCGGTGGTCGCCTTCTTCAAACTTGTGTTCTGGCCCGAATTTACCTGTCAATATTCCTTGAGCTAGAGAGGAATAGGCAATGATTGAGATATGATTGTCCACACAATAGGACATAGCATCTTTTTCTACCCAGCGCCAAAACAGAGAATATGGCGGTTGCAAGCTGTCGATGCGTCCGTATTGGGCGGCTTCTTCTATTTGGGTACGGGAGAAGTTGGAAACGCCGATCGCGCGAATTTTTCCCTGTTCTTTTAACTTGTTCAGGGCGTCCATTGTTTCTGCAATTGGCACTAACTCGGAATTCCAACTGCCAGCGGGCCAGTGGATTTGGTAAAGGTCGATATAATCGGTGTTGAGGTTTTTTAGCGATCGATCGCACGCTTCGATTAACAAATCGGGTTTCAGGTGGTTGGCGAAAACTTTGCTAGCATAAACTACTTGCGATCGCATATCTGAAAGTGCTTGACCGATAATTTGTTCCGAATGCCCTTCTCCATAAACCTCAGCCGTATCAAAGGTGGTAATACCTGCCTCAAAAGCGGCGCGCATTGCTTTGACAGTTTCAGCATCCTCAATTCCCACCCACATCCGCTTCCCAGCTTGCCAAGTCCCCATAATTATCGGGGTAATCTGAATTTGTGATGTTCCCAATTGTCGCTTTTGCATACCCTAAGTCCTCATTTATATTTTTAGTATTCACCCTCAAGCTCTCTAATCTTAACAGAAAAAAGTTGGGTAGTCATGCACAGTAATTCTATCATTTATTTTGCAATAAAGTGTGATGTACAAAGTTAAAAACTAAAAATGGGATAATCTCACTTTTGCACCTAAAGATCGCGAATTAAATAACTTACAATTTTAATTGTTATTGTGGGATGGGCGTCCCACTTTCAAGAGTGGAAGTTATTTAATTCTCAATCCTAAGCTAGAAATTGGAGCTAGGAGTCAGGAGCCAGTAGGAAACAAGTCAAAAGCAAGAAGGAAGAAGCCAGACAAAGTGTTTTTAGAATATGAAGTTTTCCCATTATGGTAGTCTAAAACTACCTTGTAAAGCAATAACTTAATCTTCTAAAATCACTTCTGCATTTTGTGTTGCTTGAGAACTTTAGCGGGACTGATAAATGAAATGCCCTGAGAAGAAGAGGTACTAATCATGACAGCTTCAATGACAGGATCATAAACCGTTTTTTCTGCAACCCACTCCACAATAAAGTTTGCACCTGAGCCTCCACTTGTATCATCTGCTGCAATAAAAAAGTCTGTGGAAGCAAGCGGCTTGAGTTCTACTGGACTCTTAATGTCCTGCCTAATCAATTTCCCATCATTATCGTAGTAACGCACCGAAGTGATAATAATTGAATTTGTCAGATCCGTATTGCGGATACTGAGCGTCGCTGACAAATTCATAACATTATCCTGGCTATTGTAGTGATAAATATGTGAGTAAATAGGGACATATACGGTTTGTCCCATCACAACTTTTGTTTGATCTAACGGGACTGCTCTCAGTGAGGTTTCACGTTTTGTATCAGGTTGTTGTCTTGGTGAGGTAGTTTGGTCTGAACAAGAACTCAGGACGATCGCCCCTAGCGCCCAACCAACCCAGAAATCATGTTTCAACTTCATCGGCATTCATCCAAATACACCACATACATTGCAGTTACGTATAAAGCAGAAAGCAGAGTGCACCTTCTCTCTCGTTTGAGGCGGCTTAGTGATAAGGTTTGAGTGGCAGTTCAACCTGGAAAGTTGAGCCTTTGCCCACTGCACTTGTCACCTGTATTTGTCCGCTGTGTGCCTTGACAATTTGTTCGACGATCGCTAACCCCAGCCCAAAGCCTCCACTCTCCTGCGAGCGATCAGTGTCTACTCGATAGAAGCGATCGAAAATATAGGGTAAGTCCGCTTCTGGAATACCGATTCCCGTATCGATTATCTGAATGACTGCCAAATTGGAATGAAGAACTAGGCGTATCTGTATAGTTCCGCCAACGGGAGTATATTTACAGGCATTGTAAAGCAAGTTTTCGACTACTTGCCGTAGCAAATCAGGATCAGCCAATAATTCAATCCGTTGTTCCGGTGATTCGCAGGTTAGTTTGATATTTTGGACTTCTGCAAGTGCGAGAAACTGGGTTGCTAAATTGCTGAGGAACTCGTTGAGATTGATTAACCGGAGCGATTCCGGCGCTAGTCGCCCCTGATGCCGAGCTAACAGCAGCAAATTATTCACTAGCAGTCCCATTGATTTCGCACTGTCTACAATGTTTTCCAAGGGGGGGTGGTAGCGCGAGTCATCAGTCGCAATCATTAACCCAAGCTGGGCATTGGTGAGGATGGCAGACAGGGGCGATCGCAACTCGTGAGAGGCATCGGCTGTAAAGCGTTGAAGCTGTTGATAGGCTTGCCGAATCGGTTGCATGGCCAGCCCACTGAGAAACCAACCTGTGAGGGCAATTAAGCCCAGTGTCAGCGGGACAGCGAAAGTGAGCACAATCTGAAGCTGAGTAAGCCTGTTTTGAGTTTCTGTCAGGGGAGTTGCAACCTGAAGATAACCGAGTACCCCAGTTCTACCTTCAACGGGTAATGTCACCTGACGCAGCCAGATTCCTGTTCCCAAAAGTGGATCGGTCGATCGAACTGTGAGATAACCAAAGGGCGTATTTAACTGCTCTGATGAAGGAGTCCCAAAAAAACGAACTAACCGCCTTTGTGCGTTATACCAGCGTACATAAATCAGATCTTCTGCAAGCGGATGAGACCCACTGCCTAACAGGGAGACATGACTCAGATCGACCTGGCTCTGGTTTTTGCGAACTTCATAATGTACGCTGGCAGCCATGACTCTAGTCTTGTCATAGAGCAGTCGGTCAAGGGCTTCTAGTTTATCTTTTACCTCAATCTGGTAAATCACCCCTGCAAACAGCACGAGAATGCTTCCCATGGAGAGGGTGAACCAACGAGCCAGATTGCGACGACTTTGATTAAACATGACTTGCCTTCACGATCGTTACTTTTCAGGGGAAGTGAGGCGATAACCCATACCGTAAATGCTCTCAATCCAGTCTGCCGATCCTACAGCCTGCAAGCGTTGGCGGAGTTTGCGAATTAGAACCGTAATTGCATTGCTCTCTGGTTCAGTCCCCCACTCCCACACAGCTTGTTCAATCTGATTCCGAGTCAAAACCTGTCGAGGATGACGCATAAAATACTCCAACAACTGAAACTCGCGACTGGAGAGGGAAACAGTTGCACCTTGTCGCTCAACAGTCAGAGTATCGAGGTGGAGTTGTAGATCCTCAAGGCTGAGCGTATCTCCTTGCCAAAGGGGCGATCGTCGTCTTAATGCCCGCACTCGTGCCATAAATTCAACCAAATCGATCGGTTTCACCAGGTAATCATCTGCACCTGCGTCTAAGCCTGTCACTTTTTCTGGCGTGGTATCTCTTGCCGTGATCATCAAAATCGGCGCTGTTTTCCCTGCTGCTCGATATTGACGACAGAGATTTACCCCACTGATATGTGGCAACATCCAGTCCAAAATCAACAAATCATATTCTTTTTCTGATAACAGCCACTGTGCCGTCTGTCCATCTTTTACCCCATCCACGCTATGTCCTGCTTGAGACAGCACTGTTTGAAGTGGCATCAGTTGCTTTGGATCGTCCTCCACCAGCAAAACTCTCATATCTCGGCTCGCCTCCTTCGCAGCTTGCAGTTTTAAGAATTATTAGAGTTTGAGGCGATTCGCGTATCTTCTTTAAGCTAGATTTTAGGAGATATCCAGTTGTATTAAAGTGCCAATATAGCAATCCTAAATGATTCAGATAAATTTGTAGGGGTAGTGCTAAGAGTGACTACCCCCTATCTATCGGGCAACCACGGGAGGATTGCCCCTACAATAATTATGCAAATGATTTAGGATTGCTATAGATAGTAAGAGCCTCAGAATGAATGGGAAAGAATAACGGATGATTAGACGTTGGCTGCAAGTCTCAGGCGCAGAGTTTTGGTTGCCATTGCCGTTTGTGGCGATCGCGTTTTGGGTTGGTTCCAGTTTCCTAATGGCTCAAGAATTACAACAACCCCAGATAGTAAAGAATAAACTTCAGGCAGATACCCAGCTTAAAGCAACGGTGTCTGTCAATATATTGCTGATCAACGCGGTGATTAACCGAAAACAAGGAACCACCCAGGTTGCGGTAGAAACAGCAGAACCCATTTTGAAGCGATTGGAATTAGAATTGCCAATGACTGACGCAACCCAGATAGAGGCAGCGATCGCGCAAGAACTACAGTTATCGCGTCAAAATGTTCGCCAGTTAGTCCGTTACGAAATCGTTGAATAAGTTTATTGTTTCAATATTGCGATCGCATCCAGCCAAATAAGGTTGTTAAATTTATAAGTTTCCTCGCTGCGATCGAGCAATTCCTCAAGCAGCAAGAAGCGTCCAATACTCTTGCTGCTTGAGGATTAAAAACTACTGAGTAACGATTTCGTTATTGATGGAAACATTCGCTGCAGTTTGCCGAGCAATTTGTTCTGCCAATGCTTTTTGTTCTGCCGTTTGAACGCGCCCTGTTAACACAATCGAATTATCCCGATCGTCTGCGTCCAAATCGAATTGCTTGAGGGTACTATCGGAGTCTAAAGCCTCTTCTACGCGATCGGCAATATCGTCAATGTCTTGATTCTGAGGCGTCTGTGCGGTCGTGGTTGCAGGCGCTGGAGTGGTTGGAACAGTCGTATTTCCAGTGGCAGTTGTGGGAGCAGAAGTAGATGGAACAGTTGTCTGCGAAGTATTAGGGGAGGTGCAAGCACCTAAACCCAAAATTGCAACAGTGCTGACGCTGATTCCTTGCACCAATAGCTTTAATAATTGCATATTCTTTGTTTGTTTTGTTTGTTGTGAAACGCAATTTTGCCGATAAAACTCAGGATGAAGTCTTTGAGCATTTCAACTTAACCAGTGAATGTAAAAGAGTTCATCTATCAAAAGTAATGTTTTTGAGAAGCCTATTAATAAAAGGCAACAATAAATCAAATCCAGTGAACTAAGGTTGGCAAATCTATAAGTTATCTTAATCGGTTCTCTGCCTAAGTATAGGGAGCAAATGTGATCCAAATGTGAGTAACAGAAATTAGTCGCTCACTTTTCCCTCACTTTCATCAATGACGCTAGAAATAAGACGAAATAATAAATAAGCAGTTGGCTTGACCAGAAACGTTATGACTGCAACCAATGTAGAAAAATTAGTAGAACACTCTTGGCATCACCTCTCTGTCGAGAAAGTGGCTCGGATTTTAGAGACTGATCTGGAAATAGGTCTATCTTCTGAGGTGTCAGCCGAACGGCGCGAGATCCTCGGCCCCAATCAACTAACGGCTCAGAAGCAGCAAAGTGCCTGGTTGCGATTTTTTCAGCAACTGAATCAGCCGCTAATCTACATTTTGTTAGCTGCTGGGATAGTAACAGCATTTCTGAAAGAGTGGATTGATTCAGGGGTAATTTTTGGGGTTGCTCTGACGAATGCCACCATTGGTTTCGTTCAAGAGTCAAAGGCAGAGAATGCGATCGCCGCTTTAGCAAAATCTGTTGCAACTGAGGCAACCATTCTCCGCCACGGTCAAAAGCAAGTGGTTTCATCCAGTGAACTGGTTCCTGGCGATCTCGTCTTGCTGTCTTCTGGGGATAAAGTGTCTGCGGATCTGCGACTGATCGAAGTCCGTGACTTACAGGTTGATGAATCAGCGTTAACGGGAGAATCTGTCCCGGTTCAGAAGCAATCCCAGGCGCTAGAGGCAGACGCTGCACTGGCCGATCGCACGAACATGGCGTATACCGGCAGCCTGGTAACGTTCGGACAGGGACGCGGACTGGTCGTCAGCATTGGTGACATGACCGAGACCGGACACATCTCCCAACTCATGCAGCAAAGTAGCACACTGGAAACGCCACTGAGTCGCAAAATTGACAAATTTAGCAAAACCTTGCTCTATGTCATTTTAGCTTTGGCTGCCTTCACCTTTGCAGCAGGCATTGCCCAGAGATTTTCTTGGGTTGAGGTGTTCAAGGCATCTGTGGCACTTGCAGTCAGCGCAATTCCTGAAGGCTTACCCGCGATTTTAACGGTGACACTGGCGATCGGGGTTTCGCGGATGGCAAAGCAGCACGCCATTATTCGCAAACTTCCGGCAATTGAGACGCTGGGGAGCACCACCGTGATTTGTTCTGACAAAACCGGAACCTTGACTGAGAATCAAATGACAGTTCAAGAGATTGATGCCGGTGGAAAGCGATATCGGGTTAGCGGTGGAGGATATGCACCAGACGGGGAAATTTCTGTAAATGGACATTCCGTTGACTTGACGATCGCACCTGCCTTATATGAATGCCTGCAAGCAGGACTGTTGTGCAACGATTCGCATCTAGAAGTGCAGGATGGAAACTGGACTGTAGTCGGTAGTCCAACGGAAGGGGCGCTGGTTGCGGTAGCCCAAAAAGCGGGGTTAATTACTGAGAAACTGGAAGAATCGCTTTGCCGGCTCGATACACTGCCGTTTGAATCTCAGTTTCAATACATGGCAACCTTACATGACGATCGTCCAGAACGGTTGATTTATGTCAAGGGTGCAATTGAGGCAATTCTGAAGCGGTGTCACCAGATGCTCAATGAAGAGGGAGAGGCGAGATCCCTCAACCCCGCGCCGATCGAGCAAACCGTGGACAGAATGGCGAAAAAAGGGTTACGAGTTCTGGCACTTGCTAAGAAAGTTGTACCCGCTTCTCAATCTTCAATTGAGCATTCTGATATTGAGCAAGGGTTAACTTTTCTGGGCCTGCAAGGCATGATCGACCCGCCTCGCCCCGAAGCGATTCAAGCGATTCAAGCCTGTCGATCTGCGGGAATTCAGGTCAAGATGATTACGGGCGATCATGCCAAAACAGCAGCAGCGATCGCGCACCAAATGGGACTAAATCAAACCCAAGAGGCTCCCGTTTTTACCGGTCAAGAACTCGCTCAAATGAACCAGCAGCAATTCGCCAATGCTGTTGAACAAAGCTGTGTATTTGCTCGTGTCGCACCAGAGCAAAAGCTCCGCATTGTCGAAGCACTTCAGTCTAAGGGCGAGATTGTGGCGATGACTGGAGATGGAGTTAACGATGCTCCCGCCCTGAAGCAAGCTGACATTGGGATAGCGATGGGTATTACAGGCACCGAAGTTACAAAAGAAGCAGCGGATATGCTGTTGACAAACGACAACTTTGCTTCGATCGAGAAAGCAGTTGAGGAAGGACGCACGGTTTATAAGAATCTGCTGCGGGCGATCGCCTTCATCCTGCCCGTGAATGGTGGAGAGTCCATGACCATCTTGATTGCCGTACTTCTGGCAACCCCGCTACCCATTTTGCCAGTACAAATTCTCTGGCTGAATATGGTCAGTTCAGTTGCGTTGAGTTTACCGTTGGCATTTGAGCCGGCCTCTCCCGATGTCATGCAACATCCACCTCGACCGGCCAATGAACCGCTGCTGTCTCGCAGGCTGACGGCTCGCATTCTGACAGTTTCAGTATTTAACTGGATTGCGATCTTTGGGATGTTTGAATGGATCGTCCAAACCACAGGCAATGAAGCTCTAGCCCGAACGATGGCAATTCAAGCATTGGTGGCGGCAGAAGCTTTTTACCTATTAAGCATCAGTCGCTTCGTTCCGGCTATCGTCGCCAAACTACGCGGTAAAGATGAATCACTTGGGTACGCGGTAGCGATCGGCATTGCGGCTATTTTCATTCTCCAATTCCTGTTTAGCCAATGGGGCATTATGAATCAGTTATTCGACACAGAAGCTTTGGATCTAATCCAAGGCTTAATTTGTATCGGATTCGGACTGCCAATGATTCCTTTGTCAGCTTTGCTAAAGCGTTTTGCACCTCTGAACTAAGTGGTTTTTGTGATACGGCTATTGCCAGCAACTTTACACACTATTTACCAAATTTGTAGCGTTGAATATTAAATATTTCTCATGAATTACCAAAACCTCAAACGTGCTAGCGGTCTATTTACTAATCATCGAAACGCAGAGCAGGCGCTAGTTGAGCTAAAAAGCCGGGGCTTCCCCATGCACAAGATTTCAGTGATTGCTAAACCTTCTGACAATAATGATTTGGACTCTCTGGGCGTGAAGCAAATTTTAATGACAAGAGCAGCAGGTGCACAACTAGGCGCGATCTTAGGCAGCATACGACTAGGTTCACTAGCCTTAATTGTTGGACTCAGCAGCCTGCTAATTCCCGGTATTGGTCAGGCATTAGCCGTGGAAAGCATTTTAGCAACTTTCTTTGGAAGTGGGATTGCTGCAACTGCTGGCGGTTTATATGGCGCACTTCAAGGATGGTTGGTGCCAGAAGAACAAGCAAGAATGTACAATGACAGATTTAACCGGGGGGATTATTTGCTCGTCATAGAGGCAAGAGAAAATGAGATCGTGATTGCTGAACCAGTCCTTAAACGTTGGGAGATTCTGACGTGGCGTGTCTGTGATGCTACCTAAGTTCAAGGTCAGAAAGGACGATTACCTTCGAGGAATTTAGTCCCGCGAATCAGAACGTCCAACACCCACTCAAAAATTGGAAGGTCGATGATTTTGGGCGATCGCTCTCCTATTCCTGACATACGGATAGACAACTTCCAGTAAGTAGTTAGACAGAATTAATTACACAAATACATAGTAGAATGATATTCCAGGCAAAATTATGAGTTAATTAGAA
>NZ_JAUBQQ010000098.1:0-16161 GCF_036701335.1 Microcoleus sp. Pol12B5
CTATCAATGGCTAAGTTTTAGTCTGAGATTAACAAAAAGCGCTCCTAGTAATAGGGGCGCTTTTTGTTTGGGGAAAATATTTAGAGACTTTATTAGGATATCTGGTCTGGTAAAATAACCGTTATAACTCAAATCTTGTACCATTATTAATAACCGTTTCACGGGCGGGCAGGATGCCCACCACACAAGAAGAAATATACTCTTTGTGGAACAGGCAAGATGCCTATTATTGAAAATTGTGTAAGATGTCAGTTATAAATTTTGTAGTCAATAATTCAGTCCCACAGACTTTTATGAGGAATGAATTCCTCACTCTAAATCAATTTTATTCGGGTTGTTCTAGCGGAAATAATGTGATTAATAACTAATAACTAATAACTAATGAGTGATGACTATTGAGTTTGAGCATTCCGATGCAGCCGGAAACAAGATTAGCGGTAAGGATTCAATGCACAAATGGCTTTCCGTGGTGGGGATGGGCGAAGACGGACTTTCGGGATTGAGTGCGATCGCCTTTACCCTCCTCTCTCGATCTCAAATCGTTGTTGGTGGCGCCCGTCACCTAGCCATGCTACCAACCGACGACACCCGCGAACAATTGCTTTGGGCTTCGCCGCTACAAACAACAGTCGATCAAATCATCCGCCGCCGGGGACAGTCTGTCTGCGTGCTCGCCAGCGGCGATCCGATGTGTCACGGAATTGGGGTAACACTTTCGCGCCAGATTCCCATGGAGGAAATGACTGTGATTCCGGCGGCATCGGCTTTTAGTCTTGCTTGCGCCCGTTTGGGTTGGCCGCTGGCCGAAGTTGAGACTTTCAGTTTGACAAATCGCCCGATCGCATCCATCGCCCTTGCTTTGTCCCCCGGCGCGCGCTTGCTGGTGTTGAGCGCTGACAGACACACGCCGGGAAAGGTAGCACAATTGTTGACTCAGCGGGGGTTTGGCAGCAGTTTGATGACCGTGTTCGAGCGGATGGGAGGGAACTCGGAACGGCGGATCGAGGGGGTAGCAGCAGCCTGGAATGAATCGGATTTGGCGGATTTGAACACGATCGCGATCGCAGTTGCAGTTGATCGCGATCGTGTGATTTTCCCCCGAACTGCGGGTTTGCCGGATACTGCATATCGCCACGACGGACAACTTACCAAGCGGGAGGTTAGAGCCGTTACTCTGTCAACGTTAGCACCGATTCCCGGAGAGTTGCTTTGGGATGTGGGTGCGGGCTGCGGCTCGATCGCGATCGAATGGATGCGGAGTCATCCTCGGTGCAGGGCGATCGCGATCGAACGCCATCCAACTCGACTGCAATACATCGCCGAAAATGCCTCTACTTTCGGCGTTCCCGAACTCGAAATCGTTGCGGGAGAAGCGCCGGAAGCCCTGAGAAATTTGCCTCAACCGAATGCTATTTTCATCGGCGGCGGTGTCACTGCAGAAGGTTTGCTGGAAACTTGCTGGAATGCTTTAGGTGAAGCCGGCCGATTAGTTGTTAATGCGGTGACAGTTGAGAGCGAGTTTAAAGTTTTGCAATGGCACGATCGTTATGGCGGGGAACTAATTAGAATTGGGATTCAGCAAGTAGGGGCGATCGGCTCTTTTCAGGGTTGGAAGCCGCTTGCACCCGTAACTCAGTGGGCGGCAGTTAAAAGCTAAAGTAAAATATTCCGAGGGAGCCACCTAAAATAGAGTAATGTGCGTCAGATGCCTCAACCCTTAATAATAATCGCTTTCTCACTCCGCCTGACGCAGCCTACGAGATGATTTGAGTATGATACTTGGCTTGAGTCCGATTAAAGTAAAATATTCAGAGGGAACCCTCTAAAATCTCAACTCTAAAATCTAAGAGTTCAAAACTCAAATCTCAAATTTCATGAGACGTTAAAAAATGAGTTTTTATTACCGACTGTCAGCAGCGCTAATCGCGGCCACAATTGCGAGCGTCCAACCTGAATTTGCTGTCGCGCAGTTGTCAGCACAACAAGTGGAAGAAATTGACAGAAATGAGTGCAATCCGTCAGGAGAAATCGATTTCAATGAAGCTATTCGCCTCAATCCTAACGATGCTGAAGCGTACAACGGTCGGGGTGCTGTCCGCTCACAACAGGGAGATATAGAGGGTGCGCTCGCCGATTACAACGAAGCTATTCGCCTCGAACCTAACTATGCTGAAGCCTACAGAAATCGGGGTGTTGTCCGCTATGACCAGGGAGATTTACAGGGTGCACTAACCGATTGCAACGAAGCTATTCGCCTCAATCCTAGCTATGCTGATGCTTACTACAATCGGGGTATTGTTCGCTATGACCAGGGAGATTTACAGGGTGCACTAACCGATTACAACGAAGCTATTCGCCTCGAACCTAACGATGCGGATTTTTACTACAATCGGGGTATTGTCCGCTATGACCAGGGAGATTTACAGGGTGCACTAACCGATTACAACGAAGCTATTCGCCTCAATCCTAACGAGGCTAAGGCTTACAACTATCGCGGTTTTGTGCGAGCGCAACAGGGAGATATACAGGGTGCAATCACCGACTACAACCAAGCTATTCGCCTCGCTCCTAACCATCCTGAAGCTTACAGCAATCGCGGTTTTGTTCGCTCACAACAGGGAGATAAACAGGGTGCGGTCGCTGACTACAACGAAGCTATTCGCCTCAATCCTAGCTATGGTAAAGTTTACGGAAATCGGGGTTATTTCCGCTATGACGAGGGAGATATACAGGGTGCCATAGCCGATTTTAACGAGTTTATTCGCCTCGATCCTAATGATGCTAAGGCTTACAACTATCGCGGTTTTATTCGCTTACAACAGGGAGATATACAAGGTGCAATTGCCGACTACAACGAAGCTATTCGCCTAGCTCCTAAGTATGCTGATGCTTACTACAATCGGGGTGATTTCCGCTATAACCAGGGAGATATACAAGGTGCAATCGCCGACTACAACGAAGCTATTCGCCTCAATCCTAAGTATACTTATGCTTACTTCAATCGGGCTCTGCTCCGCGATGAACTGGGAGATAAACAAGGTGCACTAGCCGATTTCAACGAAGCTATCCGCCTCGATCCTAACGATGCTGATGCTTACTACAATCGGGCTCTTGTCCGGAACCAACAACGAGATATACAGGGAGCAATAAATGATTTTCAGAAAGCCTCTGAGTTGTATCAGCAACAGGGAAATACCGATTCATACAGGGATGCACAAAATGCAATTAGAGAACTTCAGAAAGAGCTTGAAGTCTAATTATTTATCATAGGTACGCACCGCTCGATTACCAATTACCGGGCGTACCTCATTTAACTGAGAATTTATATAAAAATAGGTTGGGTGTCCTAAAAGTTCAACCCAACCTATTAATTAAATGAGACTTAAGAGTTTAGCCTTGATTCACCACAGTCGGTTTTAAACTTTCCTGTGACTTCGATCGATCTAAACCATTTTGAACTTCCACAGATTCCTTAATCGGTTTCCGGGCTTCAATTAAACTCAAAGCTTTGTTGACACCTTCAGGTAAAATCACTACCAAACTGCCTACCGCCGCCTCATCTAAAGCCTTGTTAACGGCCGTTGTTTCGTCGAGAATCAACTCGTATTCAACTTGAGATTTCTTTGCGGTTCCTGCAGAAATCGCCTCGGCAATTCCCTGGCAAATTAACTGGGCCACAACACCGGGTTCTCGCCCGCGCCTGTCAATATCTTCCTTGACAATAATACGATCGAACATCTCAGCCGAAAGTTTACCCAGCGTGACAAAATCTTCATCTCGTCGGTCTCCGGGAGCACCTACTACCCCGATTCGCAGTCCCGGCCAATTCAGCACGAAACTGCCCAAAGCTTTGTAGCTGTGGGGGTTGTGGGCGTAGTCGAGTAAAGCGTGATAGCTGCCCAAATTAAACAAATTCATCCTTCCGGGAGTTTGACCGACGGATGCTTGGAAGGTTGACAAAGCCGATCGAATATCTTCTATTTTCACTCCTTGGGCAAAAGCTGCTAAACAAGCTGCTAAAGCATTGGCAATCATAAACGGCGCGCGCCCGCCCATCGTCAGCGGCACGTTCACAGCCTGCTCAATTCTCAGCGTCCAATCGCCTTTTAAGATCGACAAGTAGCCATTTTCGTAAATCGCAGCTAGCCCGCCCGCAGCGGTATGTTTGGCAACCAGTTCGTTGTCCGGGTTCATGGAAAAATATGCAATTTGAGCCTTGACACGCTGCGCCATTTGTGATACTAGCGGGTCGTCTGCATTCAAAACTGCATAGCCTTTGGGCATTACCGACTCGACGAGGACGCTTTTGAGTTTGGCCAGTTGTTCCACGGTGTCGATGTCGCCAATTCCCAAGTGATCGGCTGCGACGTTCAAGACGACGCCAACATCGCACTGATCGAAGCCGAGGCCCGATCGCAAAATTCCGCCTCTAGCCGTTTCCAACACGGCCACTTCTACCGTTGGATCAGACAAAATCAACTGAGCACTCTGCGGCCCGGTATTGTCTCCGCTTTCGACCAAATAATCGCCGATGTAAGTGCCGTCGGTAGTCGTGTAGCCGGTAATCTGACCTGTCTGCTTGACAATATGAGCAAGCAGGCGAGTGGTTGTAGTTTTGCCGTTGGTTCCCGTTACCGCTAAAATCGGCACCCGGCTGGGTTGAGGCGAGGGGAACAGCATATCGAAGACTGCGCCGGCGACGTTGCGGGGTAAACCTTGACTCGGGGCGACGTGCATTCTGAAACCCGGTGCTGCGTTGACTTCGACGATGACGCCGTTGACATCGCGCAGGGGTTGGGAAATGTCAGGAGTTACTACGTCAATCCCGGCGATGTCCAAACCGATAATTTTGGCGACTCTGGAAAACAGCCAGACGTTTTCTGGGTGGATTTCGTCGGTGCGATCGACTGCAATTCCACCGGTACTCAAGTTTGCTGTCGCCCGCAAAAATACTCTTTCGCCGGCGGGCACTACGGAGTCCATCGCGTATCCTTGTTTTTGCAGCAAATCCAGGGACAATTTGTCGATCGTGATCCGGGTGAGTACGTTGTCGTGTCCGTCTCCTCGCTGCGGGTCGCGGTTTACTTCTTCAATAAGCTGTTCTACTGTAGACTTGCCGTTACCCACGACGTTAGCGGGGACTCGTTCTGCAACTGCTATGACTTGCCCGTTGACTACCAATACTCTGTGGTCACGGCCGACGTAATAGCGCTCGACAATGACGCTTTTTGTTTTTGATGCGGCGCTGGCTAAGTCGTAGGCTTCTTCTGCTGCTTCCCAGGAATTGATGTCGATCGTAATGCCGCGGCCGTGGTTGCCGTCTAGGGGTTTGAGGACGATCGGATAACCGCCGACATCTTCGATCGCCCCGCGCAGTTCATCCAAATAATGAATCACCGTTCCTCTGGGAACCGGTACACCGGCGCTGGCGAGGATATTTTTGGTACCTTCCTTGTCACAGGCAAGTTCTACTCCCAAAACTCCCGTCCGGTTGCTCAGAGTTGCCTGAATCCGCTTTTGGTGAACCCCGTAGCCGAGTTGAATCATAAACCGGGCGCTCAAAGGTATCCAAGGAATGCCGCGCGCTTCTGCTTCCTTAATCAGTGTTTCCGTGCTCGGCCCGAGTGCCGCCGACGCAGCAAACTCTCTCAGGTCTCTCAAATCTTGGATTAATTCTGCTGCTGGATAAGTGCCTGTCTCGGCAATGCTTTGGCACAGTCGCACGCCCGCCCGCGCTGCATAGCGACCTGCTTGTTCGTTTTGATACTCAATTACTACTTGGTAAATACCTGGAGTCGCAGTCTCGCGGGTACGGCCGAACCCGACCGGCATTCCTGCCATTTCCTGAAGTTCTAGGGCGACGTGTTCGATTACGTGTCCCATCATTGTGCCTTCTCTGACCCTTTGCAGGAATCCTCCCTGATGGCCTGGGGAACAGTGATGGTCGTTCAAACTCGGAAGTGCGGCGATCAACCCTTCGTAGAAGCCAGGAATTTCCGCTGTTGTTTTATCTGCCCACTCCTCTAAATCCAGACGCATCAGGACGAGTTTCTGGCGTCGGATGCTCCAGTAGTTGGGGCCGCGTAAAGTCTGGATTTTAAGTATTTTCATGGCAGTTAGAGGGGTATGGGGCGCGAAATCTTATAGATAATTGGAGCATTTATTCAATTTCGATCTAGATTGCTCGATCGACTGTTCGCTGCGAACAGTTTGGGAGTGAATTTCCAGTTATGGGCTACCCAATTGAAAATTCATGCCCCTGCGATCGGCTAAAAACAAGTACAGGCCAATGGCTAGCCAAAACTCAAAGCCCGAAGTTAGAACTTTCTGTGGTTCGGCCTAGGGTCAGACCGTGGCTGCTTCGGAATCTATTTTATTTTTGTATCCATGATTCGGCCGGAATGCCGCCTAATTTCTGCCGAATCAATGACGAGAGATGTTCTACGTTAGTTGGCTGTGCGACATTCGGGGGGCCAGCCAGACTCGGAACAGGCTCCTGATGGCATTGGTTTGCCGAGGGGCATATTGTAGCAATCTCCGTGACATAGAACGTGCAAGCGCATATTGAACAGACTTAAGGGTTCTGTCGCTCCTACCATAGACTCATTGGTATAAAAATTTTCCCTAGAATCAACAATAGTCACAGTGCCTTTACCGAGAATTTTCATAGTATCGTCTCCCTCAAACAAGGCGCAGGTGTCTTCGTCAATACCAATAGCGATGCGATCGGGATGGCAAGCCACAGCCGACAGCAAGCGAGCCATGCGGTTGCGGTTGTGAAAATGCTGATCTACGATGATCTCAGGAATAATGTTAAGTCCGTTTGCCATGTCTACTAAAGAGCGGTTCGGTGACGCGCCACTCCCACCGCCTGCAATCATGTGATATCCCATCACCGCAGCACCTGCGCTGGTGCCAGCGAGGGTAATCTTGCCTTCGAGAGTTTCTTTGCGAATTTTCTCCATCAGCGGGGTGTCCGCCAGCAGTCCACAAAGCCGCAGTTGGTCGCCGCCTGTGATGAATACGCCCGTACAGTCTTCTAAGTAATCTTTCCAGACGGGGTTTTCGCCTTGTTCGCGTTCGCGGATGTCCACTACTTTGACGGCGCCAACGCCCATTTCGTCAAATATTGTACGGTAGCGGTTGCTAATTCCTTCGGGATCTCGCGAAGCGCACGGAACGATAGCCAGCCGAGCGTTTGCACCCCCAGCACGGCAAAAAAAGGTGTTCAGAATCTCTCGCCCGTGAACTTTGTCTTCGGCTCCCCCGATGACCATAATCGAGGTTTTTGTGCGCTGGGGAATATTGTGTTCAAGGGCTTGAGATGTCAACTGCTGCATGGTGTGTCTTCCTCTGTTGGATGTGAAATTCAATTTTGCCGTGGCTGTGCGTAGAATAGGGCTTTTTAAGAATAAATATTTGTTGGTGCGAGGGATGTTCGATCGCCGATCGTGCGATCCCGCAGTTGTTTGGCGGTGAGTTTACTTGCAGTCGCTGTCATGAAAAACTGATTATTGTTGTACAAAACGGGCCCGCCGACAAAGGAAGAGAATTTAACTTGCAAAAATTTTCAGAAATTATAAGAAATTATAAAGAATAAAGCAATTACTGAAAACTGAACTCCCTCTAAAGGTCAAACTAGAGGTGATGTATCAATGAAATTCCAATAATTGTGCGATTTGACGTTGTTACCCTATTTCCAGAATTTTTCCGGGCTCCCCTAGAGTCTGGACTGATGGGCAAAGCCTTAGCTAAAAAGATTGCTGAGGTGAATTTTGTCAATCCCCGCGATTTTACCACAGACAAACACCAGCGAGTCGATGATGAGCCTTACGGGGGCGGAGTGGGGATGCTGATGAAACCGGAACCGATTTTTGCTGCGGTGGAGTCGCTGCCGGTTTTGCCGAGGCGGGAGGTGATTTTGCTGACTCCCCAGGGGGAACCGATGCAGCAGTCGATGTTTCGGGAGTTTGCAGTCGATCGCGATCAGTTGGTCTTGATTTGCGGTCATTATGAGGGTGTGGACGATCGAGTCCTGCATTTGGTGACTCGCGAGGTGTCTTTGGGGGATTTTGTGCTCACAGGGGGCGAAATTCCGGCTTTGGCTTTGATTAATGGGGTTTTGCGATTGCTGCGGGGAACTGTGGCGAAGGAAGATTCCCTAAAGTTTGAGAGTTTTGAGGACGGACTTTTGGATTATCCGCAGTACACCCGACCGTCGGATTTTCGGGGATTGAAGGTGCCCGATGTGTTGCTGTCTGGTAATCACACAGAAATTGCTCGCTGGCGCAAGCAACAGCAAATTGAAAGAACGCGCCAAAGGCGATCGGATTTGTACGATCGGTGGTTCCAGGAGAGGGAAGAATAGGAGAAAGGGCGATCGCACGAGTGGTCAGAAACCGGGTTTTTTGCGGTAATACTTCGTTGTAGTCCACAGATTCGGTAAAAAACCCGGTTTCTTTGGTCTTGATGCGTAAATCCCGTATATTTAAGAGCCTAATAAATTTTGGATTCGCGTTTGTAAGTCTTTGAGTTCAGGAGAGCAATCGAGAAGTCCGCAAGAATTTTCTAGCGTTTCCAGCATTAACGGTTCTCTCCCCCCTCCAACAGCTTTAGGATTGCCATAACTGCTGAGGAAAGCAGCCAAAAAAAATCTTTAACACTCGGATCGGCATTAAAAGATAAATTCACTTATCTCCCTGAAAATATGAAATAATTGTCCTCTACTATACTTCCCAAACCTCAATTTTACATGAACATCCGCATCGGCAATGGCTACGACATTCACTGCTTAGTTCCAGAACGCCCCCTCATCCTCGGTGGCGTGCACATTCCCCACGAATTAGGCTTATTAGGACACAGCGACGCAGACGTACTTACCCACGCTATCATGGATGCCATGCTTGGAGCTCTGAGCTTAGGAGATATCGGGCTGTATTTCCCTCCAACTGACCCGAAATGGAAAGGTGCTGATAGTCTCGTATTGCTGGCACAAGTCAATCAGTTAATATTAGATAAAGGCTGGGAAATCGGCAATATTGATTCGGTGGTGGTGGCGGAACGTCCAAAGCTGAAACCGCATATTGAGCAAATGCGCGATCGGCTTTCTACTGTCCTACAATTAAAACCTGACCAAATCGGCATCAAAGCTACTACAAACGAAAAGTTAGGACCCGTGGGGAGAGAAGAAGGAATTGCAGCCTATGCTGTAGTTTTAGTATCCAAAAATTAAAAAAGTGGTTTGATAGTAGAAGTTGAATTTACTTAAACTTATACGCTAGGAAGGCTGAAACCATGCAAACTGAAACCTTGGAAGTAGAATTACCTATAAAGGCCGATATTATCGCCTTGGATAAGGACGATCGCATAGTCGCGCTGATCGAGGTCAAAATTAATCAAGCTAAAGAAAAGGCAGCAAAACAGACGATTACCGTTCGCGCGCTCAAACAAATAAAACATTACCTCTCAAAACTCTCCGAAAAAAATGTGGTAATTCCTTATGCTATGATTGTCACTCTCGAAAATATAATCGTTTTTAAATGGGACGGCACTGTTTTGTCTGAAGCTGTTTTATCGTTAAAAACGGCTGACATCCTTCACTATTATGACTCAAAATTAGGCGATCAGCGGATATTTGAGCCATACCTAACTAGGCTGATTGAAGCATGGTTGCGTGACTTAGCTTACAATTGGAAGTCTGAGATTCCACCAGCATCGGAACAGATAGCAGCAATCGGTTTGCTGCCGTTGCTAGCAGGTGGAACAACAAAGTTAGAGGTAAAAATTGGTGGCGATTTTATATATAGAAACTAACTTTTTGATGAGTATTGCTACAGGACGCGATCCTGATGCCAATAACTTGTTACTGAGTGTACCAACATCAGTCCGCATTGCCATACCTGCTATTTGCTGCATGGAAGCTCTCTCGGCTTTAGAAGACGAGATCAAGCGCCGCAACCGTTTTGCAGATGAACAGAAAAAACAAATTAGCCAGCTAAAGCGCGATCTTACTTCGCCTTATGCTAAGTCTCTTTTATTCCATGTAGAAGAGTCTTTGAATGAAAATGCAGGATTGCTCAATACTATTAAAGTACGTCTTTTTGAGGCTCTTGAATCGTTGGCTGACAATGTGGAGATGATGGAACTAACAGCAGATACACTGCGAGAAAGCTTGAATACAGTTTTTATTGAAGAAGACCCGACAGACAATTTGATTCTCCACTGCATCTTGAATCACGCACACTTACACGCTAATGAAGTCAAGGTATTTTTGAGCAATAATACAAAAGAATTTAGTGTATCGGAAGTTCAAGATGCTTTGCGAGAAGCCGGGATAACCAAGTATTTTTCGCGCACTGAAGACTTTCTCGGTTGGTTACAATCTCAGTCATAGTTGCACGCAGGTGGTAAACTAAAAAATTATGAAAATTTCTATGATGCTACATTCAAGACTGCGCTGGCTGGCGATTTTACTGGCGGCAATTGCCACTATAACTCTGTCTGCGTGCACTCCAGCCCGATCGAACTTAGTAAACAGACTGATCGTTCCCACCCCCAGCGGCCCAGCCACCTTTAACTACCCGCTAAATCAATCTGCATACAGCGTTTTTGGCTATATGTACGAGGGATTGATCAACGAAAACGGCTTGACATCCGAGTTAGAACCCGGTTTAGCCGAGTCCTGGGAAGTTTCTAAAGATGGCAAAAAGATTGTCTTCGCCCTGCGAGAGGGATTGAAATGGTCGGACGGCCAACCTCTGACTACTGATGACATTATCTTCAGCTATGAAAAGATTTATTTCAATGACAAAATTCCTAGCGGTTTGAAAGATATTCTGAGGGTTGGCATCAGTGGCGAATTTCCAAAAGTCAAAAAACTCGACAGTCGCCGCGTAGAATTTTCCGTTGCAGAACCCTTTGCTCCTTTTATTAGATATGCTGGGGGAATCCCAATTTTACCAGCTCATATTTTACAGGAATCTATCGATAATACAGATGCAGACGGCAAACCTAAATTCTTGAGTACTTGGGGCACGGATACTGACCCTAAAAAAATTGTGGGGAATGGTCAATACCGAATGCTGAGCTATACTCCCAATCAGCGCGTTGTTTTGGAACGAAATCCGTATTTTTGGCGCAAAGATGCTGAGGGAAATGTCCAGCCTTACATCCAGCAAATTGTTTGGCAAATTATCGAAAATACTGACAATCAACTGCTGAATTTTCGATCGGGCGATTTGGATACTCTGAACGTGGAGCCGGAAGTGTTTCCGCTGCTGAAACGGGAGGAAAAACGTGGCCAATATACGGTCTTCAACGGCGGGCCGGATACTGGTAGCGTTTTTATGTGTTTCAATCTGAATAAGGGGCGCAATGCTCAAAATCAGCCGTTTGTAGACCCGGTTAAGTCTCGCTGGTTCGCGAGTAAGGAATTTCGGCAGGCGATCGCCTATGGCATCAACCGCGAGGCGATGACTAACAATATCTATCGCGGACTTGGCGCGCCGCTGCATTCCCCAATTCCGGCGCAAAGCCCGTTTTACCTGTCCCCAGAACAGGGATTGAAAACTTACAGTTACGATCAACAAAAAGCCAAAGAGTTACTGTTAAGCGCTGGTTTTAAGTATAATAGTAACGGCGAATTGTTGGATGCTGAAGGTAACAAGGTACGATTTACTTTGTTGATGGCTGCCGGTAAAAAAGTTCGGGAACAAATGGCAACGCAAATTAAGCAAGACTTGGGCAAACTGGGGATGCAAATTGATATGCAGTTCCTGAGTTTTAACACTTATGTGGAAAAGCTGCGATTGACGCGGAATTGGGATACTTACCTCGGCGGTTTTACGGGAGGTACTGAACCGCACAGCGGCTACAATATTTGGTCAGTCAAGGGCACTTTGCACAGTTTCAACCAGGGTCCGCAATCCGGAGAACCCCCGATTAAAGGTTGGGAAGTGTACGACTGGGAGCAGAAAATCGATGACCTTTATGTGAAGGCTTCCCAGGAGCTTGATGAGGCGAAGCGCAAGGAGCTTTATGGAGAAACGCAGCGGATTATAGCGGAACAAGTTCCTTTTGTTTATATGGTAAATCCGCTGACTTTTGAGGCGGTGCGCGATCGCGTTTCGGGAATTCGCTACAGTGCCCTCGGCGGTGCTTTCTGGAATTTGTACGAGTTGAAAATAGCAGAATAGTCAGTCGATTTTAGATTTTAGATTTTAGATTTTAGATTGGATTTACTTTAAAGATGAATCTGAGAACTTGAACCTTAGTCTAAAATTTGGGGTCGATTGCGACAGAAGTCGGGGGTGTGTATCCGTTTTTGGGCGGATCGTTAATCAGCAGTCAGCAGTTAGCAGTCATTAGTCAGTCATTAATTAATGGAACCTGAAATTTTACAGAAGTTACTCGAATCTGTGGCGGCCGGTGATATTAGCCCGATCGCAGCTTTGGATAAATTAAAGCATTTTGACTTTGAACAAGTCGGCGATTTTGCCAAAATTGACCACCACCGCACTTTAAGAACGGGTTTTCCTGAAGTAATTTGGGGCCCAGGGAAAACGCCAGACCAAATTGTTGAGATTATCGAGGCGATGCGCGGGCGAAATTCTGCGGTGATGGCGACGCGAATCGAACCAGAAGTTTTCGAGCAATTGCAACAAAAAATACCCGATTTGTGCTACTACCAAAAGGCTCGAATTTGTGCAATTTCTCCCAATTCCCCAAGTCTGCAGCATCCGGGTACTGTGACTATTATCAGTGCGGGAACGGCGGATTTGCCTGTAGCGGAAGAGGCGGCAGTTACTGCGGAACTTTGCGGTTTTCAGGTGCGACGTTTGTGGGATGTCGGAGTTGCCGGCATTCACCGCTTGCTGAGCAACCGGCACGTAATTGCTGATGCTGATGTGTTGATTGCAGTAGCGGGTATGGAAGGTGCTTTGGCGAGTGTGGTTGCGGGTTTGGCAGATTGTCCTGTGATTGCTGTGCCGACTAGTGTAGGTTACGGGGCGAGTTTTGGCGGGATTGCTCCTCTTTTAACTATGCTTAATTCTTGTGCGGCTGGTGTGGGTGTGGTGAATATTGATAATGGATTTGGGGCGGCGATTTTGGCTTGTCAAATTCTCAGAAGTGCTGGCAGAGTGGGGAAAATCATCAAAGAGGGGGAGAATGGGAGAGAGGGGGAATAATTAGGAACCCCCTCGATTAGATCAGACTAAGGCTAACTGTCACAGGACAATCGATCTATTTTTAAGGTGCGTCAGACTCCGTTTTTGAAAGATTATTGAAGATTTCCGATAGTAGAGCACCTTACTATATATGTCAGTTGCCTCCAGGACTGCCAGACTCGGCGGTTGAAACCGCGTCTACACTTGCTTCTCGTCTCTGCAGAGGAGGACTAAAAAATACAGGAGGTATTATTAAAGCGGCGTTGGATATTACTTGCTGCCTAGCCAAATCGGATAAGCAGAAGAATCCTCAGCTTTTAACTTTTGCGCCTGATAACTCTTGCTAGTCCAAGTAGCTACTGTTTGCAGGCTTTCTGTCAAACAACTTTCGCTACCAAACGCTTCAAATCCCAAAGTCCACCACGCGCTGCCGTTAATGTTCAACTGAGTAAGTTCCACGGTGCAACCTTGGGGAATTGGGGCTTCCACAGGTACAGACATCAGGGAACCAGGGGTCGATACTTGATAAAGACGCTGCGCTCGCTTTTTCTTGACTGCCACCCACTTTCCTGTCGCCAAAATATCCGCCGGTATCGGCGCCATCGTGTCCGCACAAACCCACTTCAGCCACTTTTCGGCTTTGCCTTCCCAGCGGTTGCCGAACTGCATCGTCCCCAACTCTCCCTGACGCCACTTTACCTCCAAGGTTTTCCCACGCAGCTTCACTCCCAAGTAGTCGCAGCTTGGTACTAGCAAATATATGTCTTCCCGCTCTTCAGGAGGCGAAAGATACCCGCCGAGACTCTCGCTTCCAAACCATTGATTGATTGATTTTGGCAGTGCACCGCTATAAAACCACCGCATTTCCAGACTGGCCCGCATAAATTTTTCCTCCGTTCCACAATTTTCGTCAAACCCAGACTGGATTTGCCATACACCATCGACTTTTGTGCCTCTCCACTCTATCCTCCCCCCTCCGGGGCCCAGAGTCTACCCACAGTCATACCATTTTAGATTTTAGATTTTAGATTTTAGATAGGGGAAAGACTGACTATATAAAGGTTTAGAGCTTGCCTACAGTTGCGTTTTTTTTATTTACTGGTGTCAGAGCGAGGTCTTTAAAAAAAATTTCTCACAATCCTTTACATATCTTCACAAGTCTGTTACATTTATTTACAGTACACTAAAAACCATTTAGGAAAAAAAAGATGAGTAACAGAGGCTTAATGCTGGACGACCAAGGCAAAATGAACAATTTTGCGATCGAGCCGACAGTATACATCGATGACGAACCCCGCACCGGCTTTACCCCCTACGCAGAACGCTTAAACGGCCGCCTTGCCATGATTGGCTTTGTTTCTCTCTTGGCTTTAGAAGTTTCGACCAAGCACGGGCTGATTAGCTGGCTGACTCAGCTTTAATGACTTTGTTAACAATTAAACTATATGGCTATGGATCGCGGGCGGTACACAAACAGCGATCCATAGCTTAACTATTTTTAGGATCAAAGTTTGGTGAGACAATTAAAATTAAATATTTTTGTTTTACCCTACCCGTAAAAAGAATGCTCAAACGAATTGCGGCAATACTTCTGGTTGTTCTAAGCCTCACCTTGACCGGTTGTGTGTCTAAAGTCACCGGACTCAAAAGCTACGTTGATACTGGCGATGGCTATCAATTTCTCTATCCTAACGGCTGGCTGCCGATCGCGGTTTCTAACGGGCCCGATGTGGTGTTCCGCGATTTGATTCAGCAAACCGAGAACGTCAGCGTGGTAATCAGTCCAGTCGCGAAGGACAAAACTCTCGCGGATTTGGGATCGCCGACAGATGTGGGATACAAGCTCAGCAAAAGTGCGATCGCCCCGGCTGATTCCGGCCGCGAAGCTGAATTAGTCAATGCAGAAGCTCGTGAATCGCGATCGAAAAACTATTACATTTTAGAATATGCCGTTAAGTTGCCAAACCAAGAACGCCACAACTTAGCGAGTGTAGCCGTCAGCCGCGGCAAACTTTTTACGCTTAACGTTTCCACTACCGAAGAACGCTGGCCCAAAGTAAAAGAAGCTTTTGAGAAAGTTGTTAAATCTTTCTCTGTTTATTAGGTTTAAAAAGTAATTGGGAATGAGGAATGGGGCATGGGCGTTGGGGATGGGGAATAGTTTCTTTTTCTTCCTTCTTCATTCTTCCTTCTTCATTCTTCCTTCTTAACTTATTATGAAAATTCCAACTTTTGTATTAGCTTCAGCTTCTCCAGCGCGCCGCCGCCTCCTAGAAAATGCCGGCATTCAAGCTGTGATTTGCCCCAGCGAGTTTGATGAAGGGCAAATACAAATGAAAGATGCCACTAATTTAGTGCAGGTTTTAGCAGAGGGAAAAGCTGAGGCTGTAGCTAAGTTTTTACTGGCTAATTCTCACCCGCAAATCCCCAATCCCAAATCTTGTTTGGTGTTGGGATGCGATTCAATTTTGCTCATAGATGGCGAAATTCACGGCAAACCCAAGGATGAGGAAGAAGCAATCTCGCGCTGGCAGAAAATGCGCGGTAAGGTGGGCGAACTCTATACGGGTCATGCTTTAATTGATACTAGATTCGATGACTTTGATCATGCCAGGTCGCGATCGATCATTCGCTGTCAAGTTACAAAAGTTCATTTTGCGGAAGTTACCTCACGCCAAATAGCGGCTTACGTCGCTACCGGAGAGCCCCTCGCCTGTGCAGGCTGTTTTGCACTCGAAGGTAAAGGCGGTTTGTTTGTAGAACAAATCGAAGGATGCCACACAAATGTGATTGGTTTGAGCTTACCTCTGCTGCGGCAAATGCTCACCGAAATGGGATATGATGTGGCAGATTTCTGGCAGTCTTAAATATTGTTGAATTTATATCAGGAATCAGGAGGCAGAGCCTCGCTGATATGCCAGGGTAAGCTCATCTAATTTGGTATAAATTGTACTTGACAATGAGTCAAATAAGTGAGATGACAACAATGCTACCC
>NZ_JAUBQQ010000099.1:0-15793 GCF_036701335.1 Microcoleus sp. Pol12B5
TTTGTTACCTCTGTGGAAAAAATCCTGAAAGAATTTGGAGAAAACTATGTAATTAATTTTGTCTAGCTACTTATCAGAGTATGTGCGACTCCACAGCACTCAAGAAGCGCCGCCCGTCGGGACGATAAATTGTTAGGTAGAGTCAGTTTTCCATCTTAGATTGGCTGCAAATTTGTGTAATATTTTACAATTTGTCGCTCAATCAAATGGGATAAAAGGTCTATTCTCTACCAAAAGCTAGATCCGCAACAAACATCTGCTACTGTAGCCTAACCCGTAAAATCTAGAAAAAGTGTATGCAAATTCAAACGCCGGACTGGGTTAAACACGCGGTATTCTACCAAATATTCCCCGATCGCTTCGCCAAAAGCAAACAGCCCCGCAAACGCATGCTGCAAAACTTCATGTGGGAAGAATGGCACGCAATCCCCACACTGCAAGGCTACAAAGGCGGCGACTTGTGGGGCGTGATGGAAGAGCTAGACTACTTGGAAGACTTAGGCATTAACGCAATTTATTTCACCCCCATATTTCAGTCGGCCTGTAATCACCGCTACCACACCCACGACTACTATCAAGTCGATCCGATGTTGGGTGGCAATCCGGCTTTTAAAGAGCTTCTAGACGCAGCTCACGATCGCAATATCAAAGTTGTCCTCGACGGCGTATTCAACCACGCCAGCCGCGGCTTTTTCTTCTTCCACGACATCCTCGAAAACGGCCCGCATTCTCCTTGGGTGGATTGGTTTAAAATTGAAGGCTGGCCGTTATCCGCCTACGACGGCAATTTTCCTGCTAACTATGCCGGTTGGGACGGGAATCGAGCACTTCCTGAATTCAATCACGAGAATCCAGAAGTGCGAGAATACATTATGGAAATCGCCGAATATTGGATTAAATTCGGCATCGACGGCTGGCGGCTGGACGTTCCTTTTGAAATTAAAACCCCGGGATTTTGGCAGGAATTTCGAGATCGAGTTAAAGCAATTAATCCCGAAGCTTACATTGTCGGCGAAGTTTGGGAAGATGCGAGAGAATGGCTCGACGGTACTCAATTTGACGGGGTGATGAATTATCTGTTTGCTGCGCCGACTATTGCTTTTGCAGCGGGCGACAGGGTAGATTTAGCTCAACTGGAAGGTCGTTCTTATTACCCCTATCCGGCGCTTTTTGCTAAAGAGTACGGCGAAAAAATTCAACACGTTTTGGAACTGTACCCGTGGCAGATACAGCTAACTCAACTTAATTTGTTAGCCAGTCACGATACCGCGCGGTTGCTGTCAATTGCTGGGGGCGATAAAGCTAGCGTCGAACTCGCAACTTTGCTGCTGTTAACTTTTCCCGGAGCTCCTAGCATTTACTACGGCGATGAAGTTGGTTTGCCCGGTGCTCTCGATCCCGATTCTCGCCGGGGTTTTCCCTTACAAGCTCGCTGGGAACTTGATGTTTTAGATTATCACAAGCAGTTGATAGCTTTGCGGCACAAATACGCTGCCCTCCGCACTGGTTCGTACCAAGTTCTGTTTGCTGAGGGAACGGTTTACGTCTTTGCCCGAATTTTGGGGGATGAGGAAATAGTTGTTGCTGTCAATGTCGCGACCGAAGAAGCTAATATTAGCTTTGAGCCAGCTAATCTGAAATCTCCTCGCGATAAATTGCTGTTTGGGAAAGGCGATTTTGTTTGGAAAGGTGACGGGGAAACTCGGCACTTAGAATTGATGCTGCCGGCGCGATCGGGATTGATTTTAGGTTCTGATAATTAGTTCAGCAATTACGTAAGTGTCACGATCCAATCGACTTGTAGGGTGCGTCAGACCAAGTTATGGAGGGATGATCGATGGCTGGGATCTGACCCACCTTACTAAGTGTGACACTTGCGTAAGTTCTCTAGTTTAAAATGTAAGGTGCGCCCATAAGCACCCTACTAAATTTAGAGAGGCCGCAAGTTTGATTATGCTGCAACCAATGCTGGTATTAGCACCGCATCAATGATATGGATGACGCCATTGTCGGCAAGAATATTGGAAGTGAGAACTTTAGCATCATTCACTTTAAGTCCGTCAGAAGTATCAATTCCTACCACAGAACCTTCCACTGTTTCAGCAGAACTTAACTCAAGCAAGTTCTCAGTTAGTACCTCGCCAAACAGAATGTGATAAGTCAGAATTTTCTTGAGCTTGGGTATGTCTTCCAGCCAAGAGGTAATAGTGTTCGTAGGAATTTTGGCAAATGCCTCATCAGTTGGTGCTAAGACGGTGTAGGGGCCCGGACTTTGCAATAAATCTAACAAACCAGCCGCTTCAATAACAGTCACGAGGGTTTTGAAAGAGCCGGCATTGGTGGCAGTCTCGACAATATCAGCCATGATGTTTTTCAGGAGTGCAAATATCAGAAAATGAATCAGAGGCGACAATCATTTTAGCAATTTACAAATAGCAGAAAATGAATCGGAGGGATGAGGATTATTTTAGCCATTATAAGTTAATTCGGTTGCCGGCCCTGATGGGTCGGCGCGATCGACCTTGTGGGCTTATACTTGGGTCGCCTCCTCCCCCTTGCGGAAAAACTGCTTTAAAATCTCTCCGGGCTCTCTGTCCCAGGTGTCGATATGTTCGTAAATTAAGCCGTCTTTATCCAGTTTATAAGTAGAGTAGCCGTTAAAAAAAATCCGAGCTTTCCAGGGAACCCGCAGTGTCCCGCGAACAGTCCAATTTGCCACAATAGTATCAGGGGCTGTCTGACCTACGTCGTGCAGGTCGAAGTAAATCTCGTTAAAGAATAGCTGCCCGTGAAATCGCAGAGTCCAAAAGATAATGCGATAGTTGATTTTTCCTTTAAATTTGTTAACAGGGTCTTGAAAATAAACATCTTTTGTGTAGATGTCGTAGGAGATGTCTTTTTCAAAAAGCGTCGGGAGATCCGCTTTCAGGGTGTCTACTGCTTGTTCTACCTGCATTTGATATTCGATCGCGCTCAAACTACCACCTTGTGACAGTATTAATTTATAACTTTAAATGAATAATCTCGATCGGCAGCGGGAGGAGCAAAAAATTGATACTTCCTCCAGCTCTAATCTTAGCTCTAATTATATTGTCCGCCTCGGCCTTTCTGCTGACCCGGACTTGCGACATCGAAACCTTGGCACAGATTTGACAGAACACCCCTACTCCTCTGACATTCTCGCAGAAATCAACAGCGGCAAGCTGTTGATGGTAGATAGCCGTCGCCGGAACGGCCTAATTTTGATTAAACGTTTCCACGCGGAGTTTGCCGGGCCTGGGGCTGCCGTTGGGGGCGCTTTTGATGTTGACTCTCAGCAGGCGATTCCCGTGGGCGATTTTTGTTTAGTTTGCCCTCACTCTCCCGAAGAAATACAGAAAGCTTTTGGAATTCGGCGGCAGTGGGTGCGGTTAATGGAACAGTTAACGGCAAAGCCTACAGCTTTAGAACGCGCACAAATGGTTTTAACTCAGTTTGAACAATATTTGGATTCGGAAATGGTGGCACAAATTCCCGATGAAGCTTTGGCACTTTTAGTAGGCGTATTTCCCCAAACCATTCGGGCGGCGCGACAAGAAAATGCTCAGTTATAAATTGGTGTAGATACCTTATGGTGCGATGCGCTGCTACAAGCTCCACTCGGCATTCTGCAAAACGACTCGATAGCCATCTGGGTCTTCAAATGTAACTCCATCTTTGTCCCAGTAGGGATTGTAGGAGTTTACAGGATCAAATCCACTTGCTTTCATTCGCTCAACAGCCTGCTGCCATTCTTGTTGGTTAGGAAGGTAAAAGACGATAAGATTGTCTTGAGTTGGAGCGCCACCTACAATATGTCCCCGTTGATGGATGAATTCAAAGTGGTGGCTTTCTCCTGGCATTCCAACCATTACTCCGTCAAAACCTTCATGGTTTTCAAAACGATCGAGGATTTGCAGCCCTAAACCCTCTGTGTAGAAATGAACAACTCGATCGAGGCAATCCGTTGGACGAGCAACCCGTAAAACCTTTCCTTGAAGCATATATACCTTCTCCAAAGTTATTTTGGTGTTAAGCAGAAACTGGATACCGAATATTATGAGTTGTCAAAAATTTCTCCTATTCGATCGACTGTTCGCTGATTTTCCTCGGGACTGCCCACCGTAATTCGCAAACCTCCTCCAGTATGCCGAATTAAAGTACCGCGATCTTTTAGCTGCTGCATGATTTGTTTGTGTTCCTGTTCAGGAGATTCGCCATCGCCAGCTTTCACCCGCAGGTAAACGAAGTTAGCCGCACTCGGCCAAACTTGCAATTTTTGATGCTGAGTTAGCGCTGCAATTAATTTTGCTCTTTCTGATAGAGTTTCGGGAATGGTTGCTAGCAATAACTGCCGCTGCGCTAGGGCTAACTCGGCTGCGGTTTGCGAGAAACTGGGAAGGTTGTAGGGGAGACGGATTTTTTCTAAGGTGGCTGCGAGTTCAGGATGGGCGATCGCATATCCGACTCTCATTGATGCTAACCGAAATGCTTTGGAAAATGTTCGCAAAATTATCCAATTCGGGTGATAGTGCAAGTGGTCTGCTAAAGTATTTTGGCTGAATTCAAAATAGGCTTCGTCAATTACTACTAATATCTCTTCGGGTAAAGTTGACAACCATTCTATTTCATCTGCTGTCAAAGCATTGGCTGTGGGGGAATTGGGATGAACGACAAAGACGGCGCGCACGGGGGGATTTTGGTTTTGGCTGATCGCCCTTTTAGCAGCCTCGATATCTATTTCAAAATTTTCCTCTTTCCGCTGAACACTCACAACGGGAATGCCGAGGGTTTGGGCGATTATTCCATACATCGAAAAGGTGGGATTCGCAACGAAAATAGAGCCTGCGCCGCCCAAGCAAGTAGCTATTAAGATGGATCTAATTAGTTCGTCGGAACCGTTGCCCACAGAAATATTGTCGGCTGTAATCGCGGTTTTTGGCAGTGTAACCCCCCCTAGCGGGGGGATTGTGATTGATTCATTGACGTATTGGGCGATCGCCTCTTTGAGCGCTGCGTGGCCTCCGTCGGGATAGCGATTTGTCTCAATTAACTGCTGGTAAGTCCAAGCTAGCTTTTTTTTTAATTCTTCTGGCAAGTCGTAGGGGCATTCATTGGTATCGAGGCGATCGATCGCACTTTCGGAGTGTGCTGGTTCTCCTGATGTGCCGCCCGGATGGGGGGTGTATGCGGTAAGTTCGGCTAAATCTTTTCGGATAAAGGGAAGCATGGTATAGTTTACGACTTTTTATTTTAGATAATCTGCTTAGAAGCATCTGAACTTAGCATAGAGCTTGTTCTATCTCGAAAGCAAGAGGAGATGCGGGATTTAGTTTCTGTCGATCGATTGATGCGTCGGCTGTAGCCAATTGATTATTCTTAGAAAGTAACTGCTAATATGTGGAAACCAAGTATGAAAGTCAAGCCTTCCGATCTATCTAAAAATGCCGCCGCTACCATCATAGCTTTGAGTTTGGCTGTTCTCCCTTCAGCGATGCCTGCTTCAGCTCAAACCGAATCAGCTCCGGCACAGAACAATACTGAGTCTAATGGAGTTGTTCTAGACAGAACTCCCTTTCAAGAAAGCAAGGAAGACAACAATCATTGGGGTGCTTTGGGTTTGTTGGGCATCCTCGGTTTGGCGAATCTGTTTCGCAAGGATGAACCCAAACGCTACCGCGATCCGATGGGCGAATAATTTTTTAAACGGCCATCGCACCAGCCAAAAAACCAAATCAACCGTCGTGGATTCAGAAACCGGGTTTTTTACCGAAAGACTGGATTATTGCCTTTAATCCGAGTAACAAATCCGGTTTCTTTGATATTTATGGGTATTTTGACCACAAAGTTTGTTTATTCAATCACGCCACAAAGCAATCCCGCCCAATAAACCGCTCACATTTGGTACTATTTTAACCTGCGGCGGTAACTCAACAGCAATCTTTTTAGTATTGCCGCCGCCGATGTAAATGCGATCGCAGTTAAAGAGATTTTGCAGAGAGGTGAGCGCTTTTTCCAAACGGCGATTCCATCTTTTGGAACCGACTGTATCTAATGCCGATCGCCCTAATTGCTGTTCGTAAGTTTCCCCTTTGCGAAACGGGTGATGTCCTAATTCTAGATTAGGAACCAACATACCATCGACAAATAAGGCAGAACCAAAACCGGTGCCAAGGGTAATTACTAATTCTACCCCCGTCCCCGCAATTGCTCCCAATCCTTGAATATCGGCATCGTTAGCCACTCGCACAGGTTTTCCCAAGCGATCTTTGAGGGTAGTTTCTAGGTCAAAATCTATCCAAGACGGATCTAAATTCACTGCGGTTTTGATGATGCCTAGACGCACGACACCTGGAAAACCGACGGATACTCGGTCAAATTCCCCTTGTCCGCTTGCTAAAGAGGCGATCGCCTCTAGTACGGGTTCCGGTTTCGGTGGTTGAGGCGTTTCTAAACGGCTGCGTTCCGTTTGGGGTTCGCCTTCATTGTCCAACACCATAACTTTGATGCCACTTCCGCCAATGTCAACGGCTAAGGTGCGAGTCGATCGATCTTGTTCAGTCATTTGAGTGTTAAGACTTGCAAGTTGGTCAAATTTTAATTTGTGAATTGGCAAAAGTTTTGAATCGCTTCCCACATTTCCGCTAGGACATTTCCCAAAGAATGATCGTCTTCTAATTCGATTAATTGCACCCAGGGACGGTTAGCGGCAAAATTTCTGCTAGCTTGAATCGGTATTATTGTATCATGCTTGCCGTGAAGAATTAACGTAGGCAGTGAACGCATTAATTTTTGTTCAGGGTATTGAGCCATATCTGCCAAAAACTGATAATTCAGTGGCAGATAACGCTGTTCGCCGTAGTGGTAAACGGGGAAATATTTCTCCGACTGCCACTTTTCTAACTGTTGCTGTCCTAACAGTGGCAGCCAGTGGGAGATAAAGTCAAAAGCCGGTGCTAACAAAACTATTTGCTTTACTGACAATTGTCGCTGGGCCAACCAAGCCGCTGTCAGTCCCCCAAAACTAGACCCAATTATGGTGATTCCCCCTATATTTTTTAGATTTTCTGTGGGATATGGGGAGGATTCGGTTGACAAAAAGTCTGTTTCTATTTGGTTTAATTGGCGAGTGAGAGTGAGCCCCGAAAAATCCTTTTGATTGAGATCGGGAGTTTTTAGGTCAATTCCTACGTTAGAAAAGCGATCTCGGAAATATTTAGCCTTAGCTGAATCGGGACTTGAAGCAAAGCCGTGTAAATAAATGTAACTCGAATCGTTCTGTAGATTCATCCAGAAAATTTTATGAGACTTCCCAACTCATTATTTTAACTTAATATGAGTTATTAACTAAAAAACTTTAAACACTAAGTCAAAGAAAATATATACTGATATTCGGAAGAGATTAAGGAGTTGCAGGGATTTAAACTATGTGCTTTTAGTCGGTGTTTAACAAAATAAAGCACTTGCATCTACTTGAAATGGTTGGGATTTTTTTATAATGCTTTGGCGAAGAAATCAAGCAATGGGATATATTACATAAAATCTGCGTTTATCGCTGTCTGTCTTTATTGGATTTATACCTGCTTACAATGAATCGGAGAGTGCGTACTGAACACCCTGCGATTCACTCAAAACTACTCGTCAATTACTGGGGTTTTTGACCGTTTTGCATCCTATTTCTAACAGTTTGTCGGCGCTGCTGCATCAGTTGAGCTAATTGGCTGCGCTGTTCTGCAGTGAGCACTTCTCGCATTGCAAGTGTTATTTCAAACTGCACCTCTTCCAACTGCTGCCTCAATCCGATTATTTGACGGTGTTTGTCGCGTATTTCGCTGGCATTTGCCGTGCCGGACATCATCGTTTCCAATTCTTGTCTGGCTTGGCGAACTGCTTGCATCCGCTGGGAAACTTGGTCTTTGTACCGATCGCGAACTGCCTGCATTTGCTGCTTTTGGTCTGCGCTTAAATTCAGTTTCTCGAACATCCCACCTTCCTTGCCAGCAGGTCGATTTGGTCGCTGATTTTGTGCAAGTGTTTCCGGTTCTAGGGGATTAGGAACTGCTATTGCTGCGGCTGTGCTACCGAGAGTCAGCATTAAAACGGCTAGGGCAGATATACGACGAATTGACATGAAAATTGCCTCTTTGATATTACTTATTTGTTGGCGGTTCACTGTCAGCACCCGCGCTGAAAGTCAACCAGTCTGTTTGTGAGCGATCGGTCATACTTTCTTGGGAAGAATCATGGAGTACACCCTCCCAGTTAGTAACTAAAAATGCTTCTAACTGAGCTGTTTCCTTATCTGGCAATTGTGCAGTCTCAAACGGACGGTAACCAGACCAAAAAAATAGCAGGCTAGTAGCAATCGCAGACGATAAAGCCCACTTAGAAACAGAGGATATTTTTAACCTGTCTTCAGACTTAGCTGAGGCACTTAATCGCGTTTTTTTGCGGTGGCTTTCATGAAAAACACTTGCCTGATTACTTTCGATTGCTGCTAGAATTTTTTGCTCTAAATCTGGTACAGCTTCAGGAATATTGGGGCGATGTCGCTTCAAGAAATTAACTAACTCTTGGTCGCTGCTTGGGTTATTCATAGCTCGCTGACACCTTCTTTTTGCAAAAATTGCCGCACAGCATTTCGGGCATAAAACACGCGAGATTTGACGGTTCCCGCAGGCAGTCCCAAAATTTGGGCTACTTCTTTTTGCGGGATGTCTTCTAAGTCGTGCAGGACCAAAACGCTGCGGTGTTCAAAGCTCAATTGCTCCAGTCCCCGCTGCACTAAATCTTGATAGTGCAACTGCATCAAGTCCGATGTGTTATCTTTGAGAATAACCCGCTCCATTGTTTCTTGATTTTTGAGTTGGGAGTCAAAAGAATGCTGTTTAGCAAATGCTTGTCTTTGGTCGGAAGCCACATTCCAAGTGATTCGATAAAGCCAAGTAGAAAAGTTTTCCTGGTGCTTGAGTTTGGGCAATCCTTTCCAGACTCGCAGGAATACTTCTTGTGCTAAATCGTCAAGAAGCGAGGGGCCGCAGAGTTGGTAAAGGGTTGACCTGACTTTGTGTTGGTAGCGTTTGTAAAGGTAGCGAAAGCAAGTGCGATCGCCCTTTAAACATTGAGCAACTAAGTCCGAGTCGGAACAGTCATCGATTAAAACATTGGCTGACACAGCTAACACCTGTGAAGTCTCCCCCACCAGTTCGTTATCTGAAGTGTTTAGACAGGACGATCGCGAAAAAGGTTCAAATAATTTAAAATTTTATTTTCAGCATGAATCCGCTTGGGGTGGAAAGCTGCACCAATGTCAGCAAAAGGCACTTCGGCCTGTTCCACAAAAATTTAATCTTCTTGTGGGGTGGGGTTCTAGCCCGCCCGTAACAGGCACTCCGACCTGTTCCACAAAAATTAAGTTTTCTTGTCGGCCGTAGGGTTGACTATAGCGACCATTCCCCAATATCGGTTCTAACTATTTACAGCATTTTTCCAATAAGTATAAGTTTCTAAACTAATACTTGCTTTTTCTTCGTTATAAATCTCATCTAAACATTTTAAAAGAGCTAAAGCGTAATTTTTCAATCCCAACTCTGTCAAACTTGTGAGAATCCTAGTCTGCCGCAGGTAGTTGTGATTAAATTGTTCAATCCACTCTCTTTTTCTTGACAAATATTCCTCGGATTTGGCAATTACAATTTCAGCGTTTTTGCCGGCGCGGCATTCCAACCCGTAAAACGCCAGCATGACATTGAACGAATGGAGTAAGCGATTTTTCAACTCTTCACTTGTTCTAAAAGCTTGAATTACCTCATCATTTAAAGTTGGAGCACTGGAATTAAAGCGACTCTTTTCTCTCAGCGGAAACAGCCATTGAATGTAATTGTGCACGGATTCCAGCTTCTGGTAGTCCCACGACCAAATATCCTCGATCGCCCGGTCTTGTGAATCAGGCTGCTGACCGAGATAGAATGCTAAAATTGTGTTTTGTTTGGTTGAATCACTCATTAATAAGTTGTGGTGTATCTAAATTGTATTTTTGGGCGGGCGGGACGCCCACCCCACAACCAGAAAATTTAATTTTTGTGTGGAAAAGGCATCATGCCTGTTTTTCAAAATAGTTTTCTTGAGTCAGTTTTAACCGACTGTAGCTATTAGCCAGAGACTTAAGTCTCTGGCTACTTCGCCTTGTTTACCGCAGAGTCACAAACTCTTCCGCAGTCGATGGGTGAATGCCAATAGTCGCGTCGAAGTCTTTCTTCGTAGCTCCCATATTAACAGCGATCGCCATTCCTTGAATAATCTCGCCCGCGTCTTTTCCAACCATGTGCACGCCCAAAACTCGGTCAGTATTAGTCTCAACGATTAACTTGACAAAAGTTTTCTCATCTGCACCTGTCAAAGAATGAAACATCGGCCGAAACTTGGCTGTGTAGCACTTAATTGACTCGGGAAACTTTTCTCTGGCTTGGCTTTCTGTTAAGCCGACTGTAGCCGCTTCCGGCTGGGAAAATACCGCTGACGGGACATTTTCGTGAGTAATTGCTCTCGGATTGTTGCCAAATTCAGTATCTGCAAAAGCGCGTCCTTCAGCGATCGCAATTGGCGTTAAATTGATGCGGTTGGTGCAATCTCCGACTGCAAAAATGTGCGGCTGGCTGGTGCGGCTGTCTTTGGTGACTGCGATCGCAGATTTATCGATTTCTACTCCCGCATTTTCTAAAGCCAATTTTTCCAAGTTCGGCAAGCGCCCGGTAGCGCACAACAGCGTGTCTACTATGAGCGTTCCTTCGGATTTCCCCGACAAAGTTAATTCTAAGCCTTCTGGGGTTTTCTCAATGTGGTTGATCGAGCTTTCTGTCAAAATGTCTATTCCGTGCTTAATCATTCCTTCTTGCACGTTGGTGCGAATTTCTGTGTCGAAGTCGTTCAAAATTAAGTCGCTGCGGATGATTTGAGTTACTTTGCTTCCCAACCCGTTCATAATGCAAGCAAATTCGACGCCGATGTAGCCGCCACCCCAAATTGCCAACCGTTTTGGCTGCTCTTTTTGCAGGAAGATTTCGCGGGAGGTTATCGCGTGTTCGATGCCGGGAATTGGGACTCTTCTGGCTTCTCCGCCGACGGCTATTAAGATTTTGGCGGCGGTAAATTTTTTGTCACCAACTTCGACGGTATGGGGGTCAATAAATTTGGCGTATCCTGAGATTAATTCGACTCCGGCTTTTTCGAGGAAGCTGATATGCAGTTTACTGAGTCGGCGCACTTCTGCGTCTACCGTGGTGACGAGTTTTTCCCAATCAAAGCTGCTTTCTACTGGACTCCAACCGTAACCCACCGCATCTTCATAAAGGTGCGAAAATGTTGAAGCGTACACCATGAGCTTTTTCGGGACACAGCCGCGAATTACGCAGGTTCCGCCTACTAAGTCATTTTCGGCGATCGCCACTTTTGCGCCGTAGGATGCTGCTCGCTTGGAACTCGCTAATCCGCCGGAACCCGCACCTATCACAAACAAGTCGTAGTCGTATGTCATAATTGTCTGTACCTTCTTATCGCCCACTTACCAATTTTACGCTTTACTTTTTTTAATGATATCTCAAAAAATTTTTGTTTTTTTTGGGGTAAACTACTTTACTTTTTGCGATCAATCGGGTATTATTTAATAATAGGAATCTGTGCGTTAATTTAAAAAATGCTCACACTCCCATTATTAGAGTATAGCACAAGCGCTCGACAAGAAACATATAAAAATGTAACTATTTTCGAGCCGCCGCCAAGAATAAAAGAGCTAATTGTCGATCGCTCGTTATAGCCGAGTCGAACTCCCGTAAATCCCTGTAAAAAAGCGCAACTTTGATGCTTTTCGGGATTTTTAAGGGGTAGTAGGGGGCAACAATCAGGCTGGATCGGGGCTAATCACAGCGCAGCGATAGAAAACTGATACTACCCTAACCTATCGGGGCAATCACGGGAGATTACCCTACAGCTTTTGAGAATTTCATCAATCCTTGATAATTGCTATATTATAAACATAAATTAATTCTCGGGCTAGCTTTATGATCGATTGGCTGGTGATCTGGGGAGTGACGCAAGGAGTTGGCATTCTCGTCCAACCCATCTTAGAAGACTTGATCAAAGACGGCGCGAAGGATTTTGCTAAAGATTTTTTTAAAGATTCCCTGAAAAACGTCTTATTAGGCGAAAAAGACCCGCGAAAAGTCGCAGCGGGCAAAGCCATCAAAAAGTTTTTGGAGTTGGTGGAACAGCAGTTGAAAATTGGCGGACTTTCCCCAGAGCAAAGAAAGCTGTATATTAAAGATGTTAAACAGTTTATCAATAACAAGTCTGTTAAGCAAATTTTGGGCAAGGCTTTTGAGAGCGATCGCGAATCTCTCGATGCAGAACTTCTCGAACAAACCTGGGATCAACTAGATTTAACTCCTTTACCCGCAAGATTTAAGTGGCAAACGATCGCCAATCAGTATCTCGCAGAAGTTCAAGAAATTCTCTTTGACTCACAAGAGTTGCGCGATATCTTGACGGCTCAAAATCTGGATAGCATTCAGAAAAATACTCAAGAAACGGCGGGGATTATCCCCGATTTTGACTTGAGGCAATATCAAGAAGCTCTGTGCGAGCGTTACAGCAATCTCAATTTAAGCAGCGTCGATCCCAATACCTACGATTATCGCGAAAAGCTGAAGGTTTGGCAAATCTTTATTTTCCAAGATGTGCGATCGATTTACGAATCATTTCTGCCCCAAGCTTACGAAATTCCTAAAGAACATCAACGGCGGCTGCAAGACAGCAATCAATTAGACGCGATCGATCTAGAAAATTTAGAGAACTATCGGCGCGGTTATTTTTTTCAGCCGATCGTATCGGTGTTAGATGTTATCAATGACAAGCAAAAGTATCCCTACATTGTTATTTTAGGCGATCCGGGTTCTGGCAAGTCTACTCTGTTACAATATTTAGCATTAAACTGGGCGCGATCGCCCTTAAATACCCTGACATCTCTGCCGATTCCGCTGCTAATAGAATTGCGGACTTACATTCGCAGCGGGGAATCAGGACATTGCAAAAATTTCCTCGAATTTTTCCATCAAAGTCCGGGTTCCATTTGTCACTTGAATCAGCATCAATTGCAGGAACAGCTTAAAGCAGGCGATGCTGTGGTGATGTTCGACGGGTTAGATGAAATTTTCGACCCCGGCAAACGAGAAGATGTAATTACAGCGATTCATCGGTTTACCAATGAGTATCCCGGCGTGCGAGTGATTGTCACGTCTCGGATTATTGGTTACAAACCTCAACGGTTGCAAGATGCAGAGTTTCATCACTTCATTCTCCAAGATTTGAATGCGGAACAAATTCAGGATTTTGTTCGTCGCTGGCACGAATTAACTTTTACTGAGGCTGTGGAAAAAGCGCGGATTAGTGAGCGCATGAAAAGAGCACTAACGTATTCATCAACGATTCGAGATTTAGCGGGTAATCCGTTATTGTTGACGATTATGGCGATTTTAAATCGCGGGCAAGAATTGCCGAGAGACAGGGCGGAACTTTACAATCAAGCATCGCGGGTATTGCTTTATCAATGGGATGTGGAAAGGTCTTTAGTAGAGGATAGCAGGCTCGATCCCAAAACTATTGATGCTAAAGATAAGCAAGAAATGCTGCGGCGAGTCGCTTACAAAATGCAAGCAGCACCTGAAGGGTTGGCTGGCAATATTATTAGTGCGGAAGATTTGGAGAATATCCTCACAGCATATCTGAAGAATAAAGATTTCGATCGACCGAAAGAGCGGGCAAAGTTGATAATTAACCAACTGCGAACTCGCAACTTTATTTTATGTTATTTGGGTGCGGATACTTATGGCTTTGTGCATCGAACTTTTTTGGAATATTTCTGTGCGTCGGAGGTGGTGGAAAGGTTTCAGAAGACACAAGAAATTTCACTGGAGGAGTTGAAAACCGATGTTTTTGGCAAGCACTGGGATGATGAATCTTGGCAGGAAGTTTTGTGCTTGATTGCGGGATTGATTGCTGGAAAGTTTACCGGGAAATTAATTGAGTTTTTGATTGAACAGGAGGGGGAAGCCAAAAACTTCAGCAATCTGTTTTTGGCGGCGAAGTGTTTGGATGAGGTAAGGGAGAGAAAAGAGATTGTTGCGGTTGAGGGTCAATTGCTTGAACGCTTAAAAGAGTTAACCAAGTACGATCTCAATTATTATTATGAGGCTGATGAAGAAGAGGGAACGCTAGTTGCTGAAATTCGCACTCAAGTAGTAAGTGCGATCGCCTACACTTGGAAAGATGACGCAAAAACCTTACCTTGGCTTAAACAACAGGCTCAATTTGATGAGGATTCAGATGTGCGACGTGCAGCACTCCAAGAATTAGCACGGGGGTGGAAAGATGATCCAGAAACCTTACATTGGCTCAAACAACTGGCTCAATCTGATGATGATTGGTATGTGCGAAATGCCGCAGTCCAAGAATTAGCACGGCGGTGGAAAGATGACCCGGCAACCTTACCTTTTCTCAAACAACTGGCTCAATCTGAGGATAATGATACTGTGCAATTTGCAGCAATTCCCGAATTAGCACGGGGGTGGAAAGATGACCCGGAAACCTTACTGTTTCTCAAAAAAGTGGCTCAATTTGATGATAATGTTACTGCACAACTTGCAGCCGTCGGAGAATTAGCACGGGAGTGGAAAGATGACCCGGAAACCTTACAGTGGCTCAAACAACTGGTTCAATCTGATGATAATTTTCCTGGGCAATATGCAGCAGTCCAACAATTAGCATGGGGGTGGAAAGATGACCCGGAAACCTTATCTTGGATCAAACAAATGGCTCAATCTGATGATAATTGGTATGTGCGATATGCAGCAGTCCCAGAATTAGCACAAGTGTGGAAAGATGACCCGGAAACCTTGCCTATCCTCAAACAACGAGCTCAATTTGATGATCATGGGGATGTGCGACAAGCAGCAGTCCAAGGATTAGCACGGGGGTGGAAAGATGACCCAGAAACCTTACCTATCCTCAAACAACGAGTTCAATTTGATGATCATGGGGATGTGCGACAAGCAGCAGTCCAAGAATTAGCACGGGGATGGAGACATGACCCAGAAACCTTACCGTGGCTCAAACAACTGGCTCAATCTGATGAGAATTCGGCTGTGCGACAAGCAGCAGTCCAAGAATTAGCACTGGGGTGGGAAGAGGACCCGGAAACCTTACCTATTCTCAAACAACTTGCTGAATTTGATGATAGTTGGAATGTGCGATATTCAGCAGTACAAGAATTAGCAGGGGAGTGGAAAGATGAACCAGGGATATTTGAATGGTTGCTCGATATTGCTATCAACCATCCTTTTGAAAGCCTGTACAAATCTCAAGATAACCCCCGGAAAACAGCACTTGAAATAATGCTAAAGCAGTACCCCGATTGCCCAAAAACTTTAGAAATACTTCGCGATCGATTTGCCAACGATCCAGATGAAAAAGTCCGCAAGTTTGCCCAGAAAAAGTTGACCCAATTACAGAATCTTTGATAGAAACACAAAAAGCAGAAATAAAATATGACTGTAGCTACTAATATCCCCAAAGCTTATGCAGAAATAGTTGAATTTTTGGCGACGGTCACACTCCCCACAGCATTATCAACTTTCAACTCTCGGAGGCAGGGTAAGAGCGTCTCAATCATGCTTGACAAAAGGAATCCGAAGAATCTAAGATCGGGTCAAGAAAACAAGAACTG
>NZ_JAUBQQ010000147.1:0-2350 GCF_036701335.1 Microcoleus sp. Pol12B5
TTTAGGTCGGGGAGTTTTTCCATTCCTTGATCTAATGTCTATCTTGTCTTCTTGTCAAGGGGGTTGAGCAATTACGAAAATTCTTTTGGATACTTGTGTTTGGGGCGGCTCCCGCCAACAACTCGAAATCGCTGGACATGATGCAATATGGACGGTAGATTTGCCTGAAGATCCGGGCGACGAAGAGATTCTTTCTCGTGCATATTAATGAGGGTCGTATTCTAGTAACATTAGACAAAGATTTTGGCGAGCTTGCAATAGTCCGAGGCGTACCTCACTGCGGGATTATCTGTTTAGTTAATCTAGCTGCGAGACAGCAAGCAGAAGTTTGCTGGCAGGCGATCGCACTTCACGGACAAGAACTCCAATCAGGTGCTATTATCACTGCGAAATTAGGTCGATTGAGAATCTGAAATCCGGGATAATGAGGATAGACCTATGCGAGAAATCCGATGCAATACTTGCGGCAGCAAGCGCTATGAGGAACGTAGAATCAATTACTTTTACAGCCATCAATGTAAATACTTCCTAGTTTATAACACCCCTGTAGAGATTTGTGTTGATTGTGGCATGATTTATTATGATGCAGCAGTTCTCAAAGAAATTGAGCGCCGTTTCTTTGCGATTTACCAGCAGAATGAAATGCCGGATTCGTATATTCAAATTCCCAGCAAGAGTTACACGTAAAGAATGGTTTTTCAAGGAAAGAACCAGAATCTTTTTAAAGTTGCGCTTTTTAAGCAGTGTTTAGGGCGATCGATTTCACCACGGGCAAGCACAAATTTAGATAGCCCGGAGTCCTGAAACAGTTTGATGAGAATGTATACACAATTATTCAAATGGCTGAGACGGCTCATCAAACACAAGGATTCTAGCCCATGACGAAGCACTACCGACACAGATTAGCTGCCGTAATTGCCCTCTCGTTTCTATCTTTCACATCGCCTTTGCTGTTGACTCGCAATGCTGCGACTGGAATTGGGGAGGAACCCACAGCTAATCCCAAACAGATTGCCTTCCTCACCGAGAAGTTAAATATTAACGATGAAATAGCACTTGATCCAGCTATTAAGCTGTTACGAAAAATAGGTGAACCAGCCATCCCTGATAGGATGGAAGCTTTGCAGGATCAGAATTTGTCAGTCGCTCAGAGTGCTGCTGAGGTTCTAAGACAAATCGGTCTTCCTGCTATTCCTGCCTTTGTCAAAACCTTGAAAGACTCAGATGTGTCGGTTGGTGCAGAAACTAAAATTGCTGTGCCGCAGCTAATTCTGTTGCTGAAAGACTCCGATGCCACTGTGCGTAGCCGTGCTGACTATGCTTTGGGCAGGATAGGTGCAGAAGCTAAAACTGCTGTGCCGCACCTAATTCTGTTGCTGAAAGACTCCGATGCAACTGTGCGTAGCCGTGCAGCCAATGCTTTGGGAAAGATGGGTGCAGAAGCTAAAACTGCTGTGCCGCAGCTAATTCTGTTGCTGAAAGACTCCGATGCAAATGTGCGTAGCCGTGCAGAATATGCTTTGGCAAGGATGCGTGCAGAAGTTGAAACTGCACTACCACAGCTAATTTCCCTGCTTCAAGACTCAGATGCAACTGTGCGTAGTAGTGCAACCAATGCTTTGGGAAGTTTCGGTGCAGAAGCTAAAACTGCACTGCCGCAGCTAATTGTCTTGCTGAAAGACTCCAATCCAAATGTGCGTAGTAGTACAGCCTCTGCTTTGAATAAAATCCGTGCAAAAGCTTAAACTGCACTGCCGCAGCTAATTGTCTTGCTGAAAGACTCCAATGCAAATTTGCGTAGGTAGTGCAGCCTCTGCTTTGGGGACGATTGGTGCAGAAGCTAAAACTGTTGTGCCGCAGCTAATTCCGCTGATGAAAGACTCCGATGCCAATCTGCGTAGTAGTGCAGCCTCTGCTTTGGGGACGATTGGTGCAGAAGCTAAAACTGTTGTGCCGCAGCTAGTTCCGCTGCTGAAAGACTCCGATGCCAATCTGCGTAGCCCTGCGGCCCCTGTCTTGCTAAGTATTGCTCTTCATTTTCAAGAAAAAGCAAAGACGCTAACCTCACCGGAGTTAAATCAGGCTGTATCAAACCTACAATCAGCCTTAAAAATTTTGGATGAACCTAAAGCTAATTCGTCACAAACAAAAATCGCAAATCTCCGTGTATAGATCAATGCTCTCAAAGCTGAACCAAGCAATTGCCCCTGCATCAAATCACTTCCCAAAAGTCCCTACATCTGGGGAATTTACTTTTTTTTCCTCTTCCGAACCGTAACCGTTCAGGGGGTGCGCCTGGGGCGCACCACCCTAAGAGGAGTTGTAAAGAATTTGGGGAGAAAGGCGGGCG
>NZ_JAUBQQ010000148.1:0-2343 GCF_036701335.1 Microcoleus sp. Pol12B5
TTACGGATATGGGTTGATTTACATTCTGGGCAGTGCATAAATTATCCCTCCTGTTCATACTCTAACTCAGCAACGCCCACTATTATAATGTGCAGAAGTCTCAACCATTATGCGAGAAATTCAATCTGAAACAACACGATCGCCCGTTAGCGAAGCCCTCGAAGAGGATCGCCCCACCCAAATAGTCCTGAACCCACATCGAGGCCAGAAACCCGGTTTCTTCCTATATCTCTAGCCCAGAATCTGCGATTTTTCCGAGAAACCCGGTTTCTTCGCGTAACTCCTACCAAATCAAAATCTGGCAATACGCTAAATATAATTAAAATTTGTTAAGATTAACTCGACCTCAGCGCCGGCATCCCATCCGCCGCTAAACCAGCCCTTCCCCAGTCCCCACAACAATGCTGCGACTCGAACACATCAGTAAAATTTACCCCACAGGCGTCGTACTCAAAGATGTCACCTGGGAAGTCAAGCCAGGCGATCGCATCGGCTTAGTAGGCGTTAACGGTGCCGGCAAATCCACCCAACTCAAAATCATCGCCGGCGAAATCGAACCCACCGCAGGCGAAGTCATTCGCCCCGCCAGCCTCCACATCGCCTACCTCTCCCAAGAATTTGAAGTAGATCCGACTCGCACCGTCAGAGAAGAATTTTGGCGCGCCTTCAGCGAAGCCAACGATGTCCACGAATCCCTGATGCAAGTGCATCGAGACTTGGAAACCTCCACCCCAGAAAATCTCGACGAACTGATCCACAAAATGGATCGCCTGCAACGGCAATTTGAAGGCTTAAACGGCTACGGTTTAGAAGCCCAAATCGAGAAAATTCTGCCCGAAATCGGATTTGAACCCGAAGACGGCGATCGATTAGTCAGCGCCTTCAGCGGCGGCTGGCAAATGCGGATGAGTTTGGGCAAAATTCTGCTGCAAAAACCCGACATCCTGCTACTAGACGAACCTACCAACCACCTCGACTTAGAAACGATCGAATGGCTGGAAGTTTACCTGAAAGGGCTGATAACCCCGATGGTAATCGTATCCCATGACCGGGAATTTCTCGATCGGCTCTGCACCCAAATCGTCGAAACCGAGCGCGGCGTTTCCAGCACCTACCTCGGCAACTACTCCTCCTACCTGCTGCAAAAAGCAGAAGCCAGAGAAGCCCAACTCAGCGCTTACGAAAGCCAGCAAAAAGAACTCGAAAAACAGCAAGCATTCGTAGAAAAATTCCGGGCCAGCGCCACTCGCAGCACCCAAGCCAAAAGCCGTGAGAAACAGTTAGACAAAATCGAACGCATCGAAGCACCCACCGGCGGATTAAAAACTTTGCATTTCCGCTTTCCCCCCGCACCCCGCAGCGGCCGCGAAGTAGCAATAATTGAAGATTTGGTGCACGCCTACGGCGAAAAAATCCTATTTTTGGGAGCCGACTTATTAATTGAAAGGGGCGATCGCATAGCCTTTCTCGGCCCCAACGGCGCGGGCAAATCAACCCTGCTGCGGATGATTATGGGCTTGGAAAAGCCGACTGAAGGTACGGTCAAATTGGGAGGCCACAACGTCATCCCCGGTTACTTTGAACAGAATCAGGCAGAAGCCTTAGATTTGAATAAAACCGTGATGCAAACGATTCACGACGAAGTTCCAGACTGGAAAAATGAAGAAGTTCGGACTTTGTTGGGCCGTTTCTTATTTACGGGCGAAACAGTATTCAAACAGGTTGGCGCTTTAAGCGGCGGCGAAAAAGCCCGCCTAGCTTTGGCAAAAATGCTGTTGACTCCCGTGAATTTGCTGATTTTGGACGAACCGACAAATCACCTCGACATTCCGGCGAAAGAGATGATGGAAGAGGCGATTCAGAATTATGACGGTACCGTAATTATCGTTTCGCACGATCGCTATTTCATCTCCCAAGTTGCCAACAAAATAGTCGAAATCCGGGATGGAGAGTTTCGCACTTATTTGGGAGACTACCACTACTATCTGGATAAAATAGCCGAAGAAAAAGAGCTAGCAAAAATCGCAAAACTTGAAGCAGAAAAAGCGGCTAAAAAAGCAGAAAAAGAAGCGAAGAAAAAAGCAACAGCTAAGCAAAAATAAAGCGGCAACGGTCGCAGATAAACCTTATATCTTCGTTTATCTGCGTTCATCTGCGGTTAGAAATAAAAAATCCCTATTTCTAACCCAAGGCTCTATTAATCATCTGATTCGCCTGCAACTCATAACTCCCACCAAACAAATTAAAATGATTTAAAATGTGATATAGATTATAAAGAGTTTTGCGTTCTTCATACCCTGAATCCAAAGGCCAAACCTGATTGTATCCCCGGTAAAACTGCGC
>NZ_JAUBQQ010000100.1:0-9989 GCF_036701335.1 Microcoleus sp. Pol12B5
CGCAAAAGCTGCCGAATAGCGCTGCTGTTTCCGAACGAAGCGCGGATCTATCCACTTACCGTCACCGATGTTATCAATCCGTTTGTAGGTCAGCTCCCCCGTCGGCGAACACACTTCCTCTAACTCAAAATCTGGCAATTCCACGTCGCCATAGTGGGCGTTATAAGGAGATAAAATATTTTCCTCAATTTCATAAACTTGAAGTTGCTTCGGGAGGTAACAGATAAGCGAAGCCTGCTTAAATGCGGTATCAGTTGGAGTGTCGCTGGTTTCTGGTTGAAACTTGATAGTAGCAAAATCTTCACTTGGATCGGAATCTGCGTTAGAAACGTCACTAATTCCCTCAGTTTGATGTACTGCTGTTCGCCAACCGGTTGTCACCGATCGCAGCCTCCAACCTTCATCGTCATACTCTATCGTTTCAGTCGTGTCTTCAATAATTCCCCAGAAACCAAGCGGGTCAACGCCGTCAACTTTCTTGCTAGTTTGGTTGTACAAGTCAATCCCTCGGATGCCCGAAAACCCATATTTTAAGGTTTGTTTTTTCAGCGACATCCCGTCGATCGTAGTGATTTTCTCATTAGTTTTGACATAGTTGCTGCCACTCTCGTAGAAATTAATCGAAGTAGTTTTGACTACACCTAGCCCGGACGGTGGTAATGATGCGCTTGGATCTGACTCAGTTGTTTCTTCTTTCCGGGTGCGCCGCCGCCAGGTCGCACCGCTGGCTCCGCTATTTTGTAGCTGAGTTTTTTCCTCTGGATTGACATAAAATTTGCTTATTTTAGTAGTTTCGCCAAAGCGTTTTGCTTCCAATTTGCTGTCATCAAGAAACAATCCCGTAATTTCTGCTTTGGGAAAGTAATGCTCTGAGTGTAAGTATTTGGTCAAGTCTTCCCGTACCAGTGGCATTGTGCTAAATGGGGGGATTAAATCGGGAATTTGTTCGCCCAATGGCAAGAAGTGGAAAGAGCGATCGGAAAGATTTGTCGATCGGCGCAACTCCCCTGAAAAAGTTCGGGTCACTTCTTTGAGTAAATCGCCTTCTGGTATGTTCCAAGTGGGGGTGCTATTCCATCTTTTAGTCCGAATCCGTCGGGGTTCCGACAATACCTTAAAGCAGCCATTTTGCCGCAGTCGAGCGTCTAGCTCTGTCATAAAATTAGTGGTAGTGTCGGGGCCTGCATCATTAGGGACTGTTACTTTACTGGGAAACCCTGAGTAGCTACCGCCCGATCGAGTGGCTATCTGTGCCAAACTCAGATATTGCGATCGCATCCGCGCGTCTCTACCTTTGTTAGCCGTCGGATCGCAGCGTTCGCCCGTCTCTGTATTATCGAAGTCCTTAATCACTAGCGGCACGTCCTCTGATGCCCAGCCGTGAGCGCCAGACAGAGAAACTTGAACAACGATTATCGGCCCCAGCGACTTGCTGCGAGGTACTTCAATCGTCCGCAAGTCACTCACCCGAAACCCAATACCAAAAAGCTCGATCGGGACGCCGACATGCAGCAGTTGACAGACTAAATATCGGTTTTCCCAACCAGTCTTGAACTCGATCGAGCCGCTGGGTTCTGACTCAAAGGTTTCTGACCAAGATATTGTGCCTGCTAGAATCGGGACTAAATTCAGAAATTGCGGGTAGGGTTCCGGCACGTAATTAGTGCGGAGAATCTTTTTTGAACCCAGAACTCGAATGGTTGAACCGATCGGCGGCGGCGGTGGCGCGGTAAGTAAATTTCCTGGTGCTGCTATTGGCAACCCACCGGGAGTAGTGGGAGAATATGTATAGTTTGAGCGGGCTGTAACCATTGTTTAAAATACACAATTTAAATTTAAGAACGGAGCCGACGCCGCTTCAATCCTTGGGGGTGATCGTCTGTCGGGTATTTAATCCAATTTTGCCACAGCACCGAGCGCGGTTGTGTATTTTGGATTATGGGAGTGGGCGGGCAATCGAGCAAAATACTCCGCTAGCAATTATCAATGGTTTTGCCACAATCAGCGCGCCGGAGTTTGCGCGGGTGGATTATGTCGAGATTGGCGGTGATATTTACCAAGAAGCCGAAGATTATACCAATTTGTTGCCGGGTGAGTATGTTTACAATGCCTATACTGAAATTTTGACAATTAGGATTTATTGATATGACGACCGAGAAAGAGATTGTCAAAAAGCAGGGAGAAATAATTGGTCAGTTGCAGCAATTCCCGATCGGGCGGACTAATTCCGGCGGCAGGGCGGGCGGAATGGTTGAAGTGGTTGTGACAAATCCGCTACCGGGTCAGCCGCGCGTGGTGCAGGCAAAATGCGCTAACGATTGTGCGCCAGGTGATGTTCAGTTGATGCGGGTAGATGATGGTAGCTATGTGGCGCTTTCTCCGTATGCAGCAAAAGAAACGTCAACCACTACCACTCGGCAAGTTTCAAAAAAAGAATCAGTTAAGCCAAAGAAAAAAGAAGCCAAAGAAAATATTAAAATTTTATTTTATGTAAATTCAGAGATTTCTCCTTTTGTGGGGTATGACGAACTCATTGTTGAACGGCTATGGAAAGAATTATGGATAGGAGGGACTTGGCCAGTAAAAAAAATTTATACCGTTCCAGACGGCTACAGGCTTGCCGATGCTTTTATTGTAAATACGGGCGAAAAAGAAAATGATTATGTGGTCATGGGCAGGTTATTTCCTGTAAAAAAAATACACCAGTGGTTTAATATACTTAGCGTTGCGGAGATAGCTATTCCACTGACAACTCCAGCAGCAATCTTTTTTACAATAGAAAATGGAGTTGTCGAACAAACAGAATTTAATCAAAATTCATGTCATCCTTATTTCTGGCGATACTGTGGAGGAGGTTTTTTCTACTCAGCGGGCAGCGGTATAGGGATAAATACTATTGATGCTTTTTCAGGTCAAGTCAGAACAAATTGGCCAAGTGTCTATAATTGGTACAATGGTTGGGGTTCTGCTGGTTTCTCGTATGCAAACACGTTTATCATTTCAGGAAATTATTCTAGTTTTGTTAACTTTGCGTTAATATACGTCGGGATGTATGATGGGCAAGCTTCTTCCCAGACTTTTGGTAATTCATTCTTAGTAAAACCAAACAACAATCATACGCCTTTAATATCAGATTATAACAAATATGGTCTATTAGTATGGAATTCAGCAGGAGGAGGTTACAACCCTCCCCAAGTATTGTTTGGAGTAGACACATCGTCTAATTGGTATTTTAAAAGTAAATCAATAAAAACTGAAAACTTTACTACTTTCTACTCTTATCTAACTCCGGTGTCCACAGATCCTTCTTTCCCTTCAAATCCAGGAATATTAGGATTCACAGGTGAGATCTGTGTTACTCCTACTAAAAATTATGCCGTAAATTATCAAGCGGTTAACGAGGGTTCAGATGAAGATTCAAGCTCTATATCAAGCGGCTTTTTATATGAACCATTAGTAGTGAACAACTCAGGAGATAAAACTTTAAGTATCAAGCAAATTTCTACTAAAGCTTATAGAACAACACAGCACAATTATTTAATAATTTTATCAGATACAGGGGAAAGTTCTGTTTTTACAGAAATATCGGGCATCCCTGAACTACAAAACTTTAATTCATTGGGAGGTGAAACTTTAGCGCCAAGCATAACAATTCTTTCCCCTTATACTAATGTTTTACATAGCGGAGGATCTTCTTTTTCGTCTCCCATTTGGAATACCACATTAAATAATAAACTGAAAAACTACTATTATGGAGGCAGTGGCTATACTTATTATTTATCGTCGAATCAATCAGAAATCAATAAAGAAGTTTTATATTTAAAAGATTTTCTACTATCTTTTTCAAAGTTTAGTGGATTAACTATTTTACCTTTTAACGATGTTCGTGAAAACATTTATAGTTCGTATTATCATGAATGTAGATATTTAAAACCGTTAACTTCCTATATAAAAAATAGCCTTTACATACCTTATGGATTTATAGATAGTAATAATATTTTTTTTGGAACTCAAGCGTTGTCTTATGCTGAACCAGAAAAAACTAGAGTATTACCCCAGACTAGCAAAGCGACTATAAAAATAACAGAATTAGAATTAAACGAAATTACTGGTAAAATTACTGTAGCATCTCAGGTGAAAGCATTGCCTGTTTATATGGTGACTCCTACAAATAGCGGAAGCTCTACAATAGCTCTTGCCTCAACAAATTACTGGTGTAAAACAAAAACAGAAGGAGAACCAATGCCAAAATTTTTATCAGTGTTGTCAGAAATTCCAACGCCAACCCCAACGCCAACCCCGACACCAACCCCGACACCAACTCCGACACCAACTCCAACGCCTGGTTATGGATATTAAGGCTAGCGTACAAGTAGATTAGTGTGACGAGTCTTCAAATAATTGAATAAAAAATGTAGGATTAAAAGAAACACTTATTCTATGCGTACCTTTCATACCTCTCCGTGCTAGCGCTTGAGTAATAGCTTCTTTACACAAATTGATTCTTTCTAATTGATCCATTGTTACTTTTGTGGAATCTGGATGATATCTATACAGATACAAATATTCATTAATTTTTCGGACGTTTGTAACTTCAGACAATCGCAAACACAAATCATAATCTTCAATATTATTGAATTGAGTATTAAATCCACCTATTTCACTGTAAACTGATTTACGAATAAGACGAAAATGAAAAGTCATAAAATCAGTTAACAATTTTTCCGCAGAATAAGGAATAGAACATCGCCTTCCTGGTCGAAGTTTACGCCCATTCTTGTCTATATCAATATAATTGGTATAGACTAGCCCACAACCAATATCGTCATCCAACACCGCCAGCGTCAACTCCACTCCCCGCGCCTCAAGCAAATCGTCCGAATCAACCTGCCCCACATACTCACCCCGCGCCGCATCAAACCCCGTTTTGAGCGCATAAGCCGCGCCTCTGTTTGTCTTATCACTCAACACCCGCACCCGATCGTCCTCCCGTGCAAATTGCTCTGCGATCGCCAGCGTCCCATCAGTTGAGCCATCGTCAACAATGATCAACTCTAAATCTGTATAGGTTTGGTCAAGCACCGATCGAACCGCCATGCCGAGATACTTTTCGCGGTTGTAGGCTGGAACGACGATCGACACTTTGGGAATTCTTGAATCTGTTACTTGTGGACTACCCTTTCTGGGTGATGTTGGCTTATTCACGAGATTGTTAAAGTGATAGCAATATTTATAATTTTACGCATAGTATATGAAACGCATATTTTTAGTTGGTGCACCCCGTAGCGGCACCACTATTCTACAAAGCTTGTTAGCCGCACATCCCAAAATTACCAGCTTCCCTGAAACTAAGTTTTTCCACTATTTATGGGCTGATCGTCTAAAATCCCAACTCCCCGATCGCTTGCACAAATGGTTCCACCAAGAAATCAGCCGCCCCGACTTGTACAATGAATCTGAAATTTATAGCCGGCAACTCACGAGCGATCGGATTAAGTGGTTTGTCGGGATTTTGGATCGGCTGGCGATCGAGGAAGGGAATCAAAGCTGGCTAGAAAAAACGCCTGAACATATCTATTTCATCCGCGATATCCTGAACTACTTACCAGGCGCCAAATTTATCCACCTTGTCCGCAATCCGCTGGATGTGGTGGCATCCATGCGAAAAGCTACCAGTGACCCGCTCAATAACATCCTGTGGGGCGGAGAATGGACGCTAGAGTTTTGTGTTGAGCGCTGGAAAAGTTCGGCGCTAGTCTCTTATTATTTGCGAGAGTTCCCTCAGCATTTAGTCGTTCGATACGAAGATTTACTGGCAGATAAAATCAGGTTTCTATCGCAGTGTTGCTACTTTTTTGACATCGCCTACGACGTGGAAATGGTGCGGAATTACCGAACAAAAGCCGTTAAATTAGGTCTGGGGTTGCCGTGGCACGAAGGTATCGATCGAGATGTAGAGCCTTCACCAGTTGCTAAATATAAGGAGTTTCTTAGTGTGGATGAGGTGCAGTATATTTTGGGGCAGACTACGGAGTTGCGATCGCACTTTGGGTACACATGATAAAGCCCGGAGTAATCCGGGCTTATTTTGACGATCGCGCGAGAGTTAGAATTTAGCGCGAAAGCTAAATTTACAGTACAGCTAAATTACTCGCAGCGGGCAGCTTAGCTTCGGGATAAGCTAACTTCCATGCGTCACTGTGGTAAAGATTTTTTACGCCAAAACGTTGGCACGGAGCTTGCTTAACTTCTACTGCCTTAATCTTGGATGCGGCCTTTAACTTTCGCCAACTGTAGTTTTTTTCGTTGACGTTGTTGAGTTTGGCAATACGGACAATTGAGGAATAGTAGAATAACTCGTCCACAAGTTCAAATAGGTGATCGACATCTTCCTCCAATTCGTCAATCTGAGCTGCCTGCATAGAGTTTTCCAGTGCTAGTTGCTCTTTCTCTTCCTCTGCCTGTACCAATGCTTTAAGGGCTTCAACATAGGTTTGGGGCAGTGCGGGAGCAGCAGGGGTTATTGCGCTGGTGCGGACTTTAAATCCGGCTAACTGGTGAAGATAAACAGTAGCCCCTGCCTCGCCCATTGCAAGACTCAGTTCGGGATTATCTTTTACCAGCCATCGGTAAACCAACTTTGCAGGGATGAGGTTGTAGCCCTGTAAGCCATGCCCCAAATCAGCTTCAGCGCTTTCTAGCTCGCTCTGGTTGTAACCCTTGCACCGCTTATTAATAGCCTGCTGACTTAATCCGCTCATCCGGGCGTATCCTGACTGTGTGGCATAAGCAGCACCCGTCACCGTATTAATCACCAATTCAATCCCGTTTTGGTCAAATCGTGCTAAATTACTCATTGTTCGCCTATCCATAGTAGGTGGACAGCCGATGATCAACGGGTGTTATCAGCACCCGATCGGCTCAATATTAATTATATCATTCTTTGACAGTTGAAACTCAATCTATTTAATACAAAAGCCCGGATAATTTCGGGCTTTTGTATTAAGTCTTTAGATCGAACTTTGCTTACTACGACTTAATTTGTCTAATCGCTTCAGCAATATTTTCGTCTTCTGATACGACATCCCAGTTCACCTGTTCTATTGCCACTTGCATAGCAGCTTGAAACAAATCAATTGGAACTGTATCAATTGGCAAACCCTTTAAGTAATCAGCTTGTTCGTGTAAATTAGACAACGAGCAGTCATACTCTTTTTGGATGTTTGCCTCAAAGATACGTTTAGCAATTTCAGCACCAGATAAATCGGCTAAAGACCGATACCTCTCAAGATTCTCTTCATATAATTCATCTTGCCACAGAATATAGATTATCCGCTCTTCTAGTGGATTAGGAGAACGTGTTACAATGTCCATAAGTCGCCTCTACTACAGGTTGACTGCTGATGGCAATAGGGCGGTTCACGTCGCCCTTTCAGCTTGCAGGTATTATATCACATTATTAATAATATGCAAACAATTAACGTCTAGTCTTTCCACTCGTCTACAACCGATCGCGCATCACCTTGTTTCTGTTTTAACAAGTTAGTTCCATCAGAACTCTTCAGTAAAACTTCTTGCTGCACGCCAATATAACCACACCGAAAAGCAATATTTAATTTTTCACAAATCTCTTGCGCTAGATTCACCTGATCTGGTTTGCACTGAATAGACACTGCTCCAGAAGTTAGGCAACTTTCAATACCTGCTGCTTGCAATTTTTTTATTAATCTACAAGCAGCTAAATAGCTATTTGCTTCGCCTGAATATACTGTCATTGGTTTATTTCCTGTTTAAAGTGTTACATCATAACCCTACATCAACCTCCGATCACCCGCACCATCACCCATCCATCCAGTCGTCAAGCTCGAACGCATACAACTTCTTAAACTTCTTCCGCACAGCCGCCAGCCAGTCCGAATACTCGCTCTGTGCGGGCACGTCTAACTTGTGCGCTTCCTCATCTTGAAACGGGTTGACTTCGATCCGAAAGACTAGCTCCCGATACCCTTTAGTAAAAATAAAAGCTTGATTAATTCCGCAGCGTTTTGCTTCTTCCTCGGTAAAAGTATTCCAGGTCGCCATCAATACCCATCGTTTCTCCCATTCTCGGTTGCCGAGGTCAGGAACTTGGATCTGTTCAGTCTTGACTAACTCCTCTCGATCGCCCGTCATATCGTCTGGTGGGCGATGTTTTAGCTCAATTTCAAAGGTGCGCGTCGGGACTCGAACTTGCTGGAATCCTTTTGTGGACATAAACTTTAAGTTTTTTAATTGATGTTCAGTGACCAAGCAATACAAATACGTTTCGCTAAAAACAAACATCTTCTCGCGGAAAAGATGTTTAAAAAGATAATGTGGGAGTGGTTTTTGGCTGCTAATTTTATTGAGCAACTTGATAATATGATAGCATTAACTTAGCTTTATTTTAAGATTTACAATCATGCGCTGTATCAACGAGCAAGGGTTAGCACTAATCAAAGAGTTTGAGGGTTGCCAATTGGAGGCTTATTTATGCCCTGCGGGTGTACCGACGATCGGCTACGGACACACTTTTGCAGTAGAGATGGGACAAACAATCAGCGAAGCGGAAGCAGACGCGCTACTGCGGAAAGACTTGAAGGATGCAGAGGAATCGGTCGATCTGTTGGTTGCCGTACCAATTAACGATAACCAGTTTTCGGCGTTGACCTCATTTGTTTTCAACGTTGGTTCGGGTGCGTTTGAGCGATCGACAATGCTTTCAATGCTCAACGCAAATGCCGGAGCCGATACTGTCGCTGCTCAGTTTTTGCGATGGAACAAAGCTAATGGTGAAGAGTTGTCGGGACTAACCCGGCGGCGGCACGCTGAGCGGGCGCTGTTTTTGGGGAAAGATTGGAAGCTCTGTTTGTTTTGATTTGGTCAATGGCTGATCGGTCTATTCATCTTTGTTCTTTGAACTTCCAAAATCTGTAAAACCTAACACTACAGCGGCCAATGAGCCGATCGCAGGAGCAATTTCACCGGGAATCAACTTTTCGAGCCAAATCAAAAATACGTAATTAGCTGCTAGGATTAACTCGGTAGTTGCTGCACCCATAAAAGCATAGTCTCTTAATGATTGCGTTGATATAACCATTTCTGCGTTACTCAATTTTCCCTTTTTTAGGGCTGCTGCAGAGGCTCCCGATATTAACGCAATACCTAGTGTCAGCATTTCCGAAGGAATTACCTTAGTAGTTCCGGTTAGTGCAACGTAACTTACAAGCAAAAAAACTCCAGAAAAAGTGGTCGTGATAATAACAAACTCTTGCAATATCAATAATTGTAAAAGTAGCTTCACGTTAATCTCCTTGATAAAAATCATTATTATTAGATTGATACTTTTCCAGCTCTTGAGCCCATCTTACTCGTTCTCGCAACTCTTCGATAATGTCAGAAACTTCAACACCAAACTCTTTGTTTGGGATTAAATTACTAACATTTAAAACCTCCCCTACGAACCTATTTAAAATTTGCTGCTGTCCTGACAAAGTTTTAATATTTTCAGCGTTCGCCTCACTAAGTCTAATAGTTTTTGGGATTATATTGCGCCAAGTAATGTTTTCTTTAACAGCTCTTTCTTCTCTAGTTTTTAATATTGCGTTTGCCGCTTTTACTGTTTTAAGATCGCGCAATAAAATAACAATTAAAAATATTGTGAAAATTTCCACAATTATAGCGATAAGTAAAATTAAACTTATATACTGGTTAAACATTGTATTGTGTGATTCACTAAAGCGTGATGAGTTGCGATTAATAAATGAACTTGCAAAATTTAACAGTCGGCATTCCGATAAACGCTAATTAATAGAAACAAACCCTGATACTTTTCAAATTCTAGCAATTTTTAAAGATCCCGATCCAAGATTTCTGCTAAATACTTGATCCTCAGCGCCATCGGCACCGCTTGCATTGGAGTGCAGGCTGCACCGTAATGATTGATACACTCCCGCCGCCCCTTTATCCGC
>NZ_JAUBQQ010000100.1:10089-15165 GCF_036701335.1 Microcoleus sp. Pol12B5
TCCCGATCGTTCATTCCCAGCGAGCCAAGCTGGGACATCAGCACCGACTCCGCCCGGTTCAGCGGGAATCCCATCATCCATCCCCATGCTTGAGGGTTTGCCGATTGTCTGGGCAGGATTGATGACAGTAAATTGTCCGCCAATGTCGCACTTGTCCCCATCTTTTTCGTGGGCGATGCTCCTTTGAAATCTCGTGCTGCGGGAGTCGCCAACCTCATTTTTTAAAACAGGTGTACTTTTTTCGAGTAAAACAAGCTCGATCATCATCATCATCTGATCGGGCATATTCCCAGCCTTCTGGAATCCCAGAGTCTGACCATCCAGTCGGTCGGCAACAGTGTCGATGAAAACTACCGTCTGCGTTTTGCTCGTGATAGTCATCCCCTAGCCATCGCTTGTGTCGGTAAAATCGGATCAGATGATCGCAAAACTCGCACCGACAAACTTCGCTGATTGATTCGTCTTCTGTCTCGGTGAATTTGAGTTTAATTTCGTGTCGTTTCATTTTTTGGATTCCTGTAAATATTAAACAGTTGATAGCTAAAACTAAAAAGAATTTACAAACACGGGCTCAATCCAAAGTTTGCGGTTTTCCTTCCACCGTTTGCCGTCCCCAGCTTCTAAGTTCCGCCAGTGTCCCCGCCGCCAATGCGAGTGCGGGGATGCGTGAATTCCCGATTGTTCGGTGCACACTTTGCGCTGGTAATTTCCCCCCAGCCAGCGGGGATATCGCACTATTGAAAGATTGCGATCGGTTGGCTTGTTAAATCCTTTAGTTCCGGTTTCTTTAGCGGAAACATCCGACAGCAGCTCCGGCGTGTATTCGATCACCAGCGCCGCCCCAATCGCTAAATTGCGAAGCCGGTTGATAAAAGCGCGATCTGTGGGAGATAGAGTGTCGGTTCCGCAATCTTCCCCGTCGTGAATGAGTTTTCCCTCGCTCTCGACGGCAGTACCCGACATCCAAACTGTTTCTTTGGTATCAATACCCGCAATTTGAATGTTGCGCCGATATTTGCTGGAAAAAGGTTGCAATTCAATTCCGCGATATCTTAACGCTTCTGCTTTTTCTCCTCCACAGTAAATTACCAAATAATCAAGCGTTCCGCCATCAGGAGCTTTTATGCAACACTCTTTGGGAAACGCAAGCACAAAATAAGGCATTGATGGTTGCCAATTTGCTAAGATGCCCGGTTTTTCGAGGACGTTCGTGTTGTCAAACGCCTCGAAGATTTCGGGTTTGATGCAGTAAATCGGGTAATCACCGATAAACCAACTCGACATCCGGTAGCTGTGTACAAACCCCGGAACGCTCAAGCCGCATTCTTTGGAAGTTATTAATCCGGCAGTTACAATTTTTGAGAGGGTTTCCCAAGATATGTAACCTTGGGGCATTTTGTACTCGCGATCGCACCGGACATTTGCGAGTAAAGTTTTCTCCAATTTGGCTATAATTTCCAGATTTGATGAACGACTTTGCTTGTAATTAACTAGAATGCGTTTAGTATTTAGCATTTAGCCCCCTAACTATTCCAACCATTTTATTCTCGTATTTCCTAACTCTTCTGCTAAATCTTACAGATAAATAGTTTTACCAGACAAAAGTTCTATCAAATGGCTGGGTGAGTTTTCCAAAAACTCTGATTCATCTGAGAGGTATTCTCCCAAATACCCCGATTTTCTAAGTCGAAGCTTAAACCCGTATTTAGCTACCCTTCGCAGCACTAAAATGTTTTTACTGTTCACTGTTACGTAAGCTGTGTCTTGCATTTGATTTTGCGTGTCTAACCCAGTCGGTGAAACCTTCCCGTTCCCGGAGTTCATTATTTGTACACCTTGTGTTTCAAGTCTGGAGAAACTAGACTCACAATTTTTGTCTTTGGGTTCTGAGCCGATTCAAAGGCGCGTTGTTTTGCTTCCGTTTCGCTCCCTTTGAAAATTTCTTGCATATCCACCTTTACGATCCATATCCGCTCAGTGCCTTTGGGAGTGACGATCGGGTCGGGACGTTTCCATTCAGCGATCGGATGGAACGGCGGATGTTTTTTTGGATCGAAATTTTGTTCAATCCATTTGAGAGCCTCAACACTGCCCACTCCTTTAATTATTGCCTGATACTTTACGGATTTTGAAAAGCGCTGCTCGATCGCAACATCCCATTTACCTGATTCGGCAAATGCGTGAGATTTAGTCAGAAAGTGAACCCAACTATCTATCAAGCCTTTATTGTTTCCTCCCATATACAAAATACCATCCACAAAGTCGAGATAAGGCGGTGGCTCAACCACAGACACTTGCCGAGATTCCAAACCTCGCAAATAATCCCGAAACAGCATCACATTAAAAATCGATACATTGTCCAACCGGGTAGCCCCGGTTTGTTGGTGTATTAGGAATTCCAGCATTGCGTTGTCAATATTTAAACGATTTTGTTCGGCTTTGATTTGCTCAAGTAAAGCTGTACGTTGATTTTTTTGCTCATCAGTTTCTTGCGGTGGCTCGGCAAAATTAGCAGCGGTAAATTCTTCAAATCCGGGATTGGCTTTTTCTACTATTCTTGGAATTGGTTGAGTATTCATTTTGCGTACGTATTTATCAACAACAAAGATTAATCCCACTCCGGCACCGCATACCCCATGTGTCGATAAACAACCGCCTCGGACTTTGATCGGGGCATCCTATGCGGTATTCGCGCCATAAAGTCCGCCCGATCGAACCAAGCCCCAAACCCACCGGGAAACCGGAGGAAGATTTGATCGGGCGCGATATCAGCAATCTCACCCCAGCCCCAGTCAGGATGTTGAAGCATAAAACCTCACTCAAAACAAAGATAGTTGTGTCCCTTCGGTTGTCTTGAATCGATCGCGCGCTATCTATTCTTTTGCCTCAACTTGAAGCCCAGCCAGATAAATGTCAAGCGCATCGGATTGAGCAAAAAATGATTGATATCGTTGCAACACCATGTCTAGGCAATCGGCTATATAACTCAAGCACGGCACAGCCATAGAATTACCCAAAGCTTTGTAGCGCAAACTGTTAGGAGAATATGGTTTGTTCCTCCAAGGAATGTTGGTGTAATCGTCTGAGAAGCCTTGTAAGCGTTCACACTCAATCGGGGTTAGGCGGCGAATTTCCCAGCCCAAGACTTGCCTACTAACGACAGGGGAGACTTGATCGAGCGACCATCCACCAGAACCTTTTGTCAGCAAAGTATTAGAGATTTCTTGGCGCAAAGTTGCTTGTCGGCAATCCACAGAGTAGGCGATCGACGCGCCGCTTGCTGTGCCGTTGATATGTGAGTTTTTGAAATTGCCGGCCCGTAACGTAGGAGCACATTCCTCTTTGGCATCGCCACCTGCATCAACCTTACTGAATCCGACAGCAGGAAAAGCCACTGCTGAACTGTTGCTAGATTTACCGGCTCGCCGCAAGGTCGGTGACAATTCTGATTGCGCTCCATTTCCGTAATCAATTGGGCCGAATCCAACGGCGATCGGAATATAAGCGCCTATTCCATCAATTCGGTTTCCACCGCCGCCATGTCCTTGTCCACGGGTGTCAGAGCATTCTGGAGGAAATTCAATGCGTGTCGCAGTGTTGGGTGCAGTTTTTTCCCTCGTGCTTTGCTTCGTCGCAGCAACCCCGACACAGCCGTCAAACTCAAATGATACCTCTCCAGATACAGAGAGAAATCGTCGGCTGTTGAACCAGGATGGCGCGCCAACCAGTCTTCCAAGCCTTCTAGAATTGACGATAACTGCGTAGACTCGCTCCCTATTTTGGGCGAGTCCAAAATTTCGAGCATTGAGTGTCCGCCACGCGACGGAGACATATTTTCCGGCAACCATACCTGCACGTTTCCATCGTCCGAGTGGTGGGTTGATTTCGTCTGAGCCGACAGCGAGACCCAGAAATTTGCCCCAGGGATTTTCTGATGCTGTGAGGATTCCATAGACATTTTCGTATATCGCTATAGCTGGTTGAATTTGCTTGAGTAATTCTAAGTATTGAAAGGTCAACATTCCCCGTGGGTCTTGCAATGATTGCCGATCGCCCGCTATTGAGAAAGATTGACATGGCGGGCCGCCAATTATTATGTCGATCTTGTCGCGCCAGAGCGTCCCGTCTATCTTTGTGATGTCGCCAAGATTGGGTGTTTTCGGGTAGTAATGAGCCAATACGGTACTGGGGAATTTCTCAATTTCGGCGCAGAATTTAAAGTCGTAGCGATCGGCGAGAGCGTGTTCCGGCGCTCCGATACCGGAACATAATGTGGCGGCACATAGTTTCATTGATGCGCCTCAATTTTTGAAAGTTGACTAGCAGCCACAAAATCAGGTTTGCCACTATCGAGAAATTTAACGTAAATGTAGCGGTCAAGAAAATCAATAATAATCGCTTCACGCCGATCGCCTCCGCCGTAATCCACTACAACCAAATCCCTGACCTTGAATGTGCGTTTGGGTGGTGCTAAGTTTTCTTTGGTAATCAGCGCGGGCAAATCTGACATTAAGCTACCCAGTTCCGCTAATGGCATTTGCCCAGTGTATGTCCCGGTTCGCAAGATAGATGGGAATACTTGTTCGTGCGCCCAATCTTGGAATTGAGCGGCAGCGGGTAAAGTTGATCGCATAATTAACTCAAAAAGTCCTGCCTCAGATATAAAAATTGGTTTCCGCCCTTTTTTTCCTAAATCTAGCGCGCGGCTATTTTTAGGAGAAACATTGTCAGCAATCGCCTCAGCCGGGTTTTTGTACCCGATAGCCCGTGCAACATCCGCCCCGCAAAACCAGGCTTGATTGTTGATATGTTGAATTTTGATTGATTGATTGTTGAAAGTGTAAGTTTGCATTGTTTTTGCTTGAGGTATAGTTGGATCGGCAGAACCGAGGTTGCAGTCAGCTCTGCCGGGATTGTCGAGAGTTAGTCTTGGGTGATCGGGAACTGGCGGACTCGGATATCTTCAGGCCACTCCGCCATGTCTGCACCCTTACGGTCTTTGAGTTTGAATTTCTGACTTGAGCCTGCAACATAAGTCAATGAGTGTTGTCCCAATTGCTTGACAAACACTGCCGT
>NZ_JAUBQQ010000101.1:0-14958 GCF_036701335.1 Microcoleus sp. Pol12B5
CGCCCGTCCAAAAAGGACGGGCGGGACGCCCATCCCACAATAACAATTAAAATTGTAAGTTATTTAATTCGCGATCCCTAGTAAGGTGCATCAGTCAATCGATTTTAGATTTTAGATTTTAGATTAAAGAATTGAAGCATTGACCCCACGGATGAGTCCGGGGTCTTGTATCCTGGATGCTTTCAGTCAGTTTTTAATTCAATTTAGTCGATCTACTGACTACTGACTACTGACTACTGACCAATTAATCAAATAAATCGAGAGGTAAATGACCGTAAGTGCCAGTAACTCCATCTTCTGAGGCAGATTGACACGACACCAAAACACCCCGGTAAGTTCCGGGATAGCCGTCAACATAATACGACCCCTTCAAAGTATTGAACTTAATATAAACCGAACCCGCAAAGGTCGAGACAGCATTGGGATCTAAAACAGCTTGATATCCCAAAGCTTTCAAATAAGCTTCTAAAGCTAAAAACCCCTCATCCGTAGAAGAAGCGCACACTCCCAACATTTGATAATCCGACAAACTTGCTACCAGCAAAATCGCTTGACGGAGTGCCTGTTTTTCCAGCGGCGATGCTACAGATTGCATATCCAGACAAGTGAAATCTTTGAGGATTTGCTGTGCTTCTTCAACAGTTAGGGTAGTCGGGTTTTGAGTAGACATGAATTGCTCTGATATTTCCCAAAATTACGATCGACACTGGGGTACTCGTCAACGAATTTCTGCCATTGCAACCCTCGATCGACGGCGGTAACACTTGCACAAGTCCTGATTATAGCCCATTGTGTGCTCTGGCAATCAATTCGGGCGATCGTCTTCGAGGACTTCGCCAACTGCCGCATCGCACAAAAAAGCTAGTAGTTTTTACCAATGTTTTCAAGTTTAGATCAGTCCGGGTTTTTTCAGCTTTGCTAGTGCATCTTCCGCCGCATTTTTCTCAGCATCTTGTTTACGGCGACCCCGGCCAACACCGTACATTTTACCGCTGACATACACTTGAGCAGTGAACTCTTTGGCATGATCTGGGCCTTCCTCGTCAATGATTGAATATTCGGGGTTTTGACCGCATTTTGCCAGAGCCCACTCCTGAAATCGATTTTTAGAGTCTACAAGGTTTTTTTGCCCAGCATCGGACTGAGGGTAAATCATACTATCAGCAACTGGAATAAACAGCTTTTTAACAAAGGCGCGGACAGGTGTAATGGTTGAGTCGATATAGTATGCACCAATAATCGCTTCAAAAGTATCGCAAAGCAAAGAGGGATTTTGGCGACCTTTATCTTGTTCTGCCCCTTTTCCCAGGCGCATTAACTTGCCTATACCTAGTTGCTCAGCAAACTTTGCTAGCTGATCCTGATCGACTAATCCAGAACGCAAGCGAGTTAATTGAGCTTCGCTAAAATCTTCATAGCGCTTGTACAAGACTTCGCCAACTAGATAACCTAGCAGGGCATCGCCGAGGAATTCTAGTCGCTCGTTGTGTTCGCCTGCTTCTGGGTGTTCGTTAACGTAGGAACGGTGAGTGAGCGCGCGCATGAGGAGTGATTCATTTTTAAATTTGGGAATTTTGTACATTTTTATGTCTTGACTTGCTGGGAAATTAATAGCATCGAAAACGTCTCTATATTAGCCGGACTTTTCTCAGTGCGTCTTCAGCCGCACGTTTTTCAGCTTCTTTTTTACTGCGACCACTTCCTTGACCGTACACCTTACTATTTACGCGCACTTCAACAGTAAATTCTTTAGCGTGATCTGGCCCTGCCTCGTTGATTGTGATGTATTGAGGGGTAATTGGCCCGATATTCTGGTGTACACATTCCTGAAACCGATTTTTTGGGTCTCCAAGAATGTTAGAGTTCGGTTCTGGCCCAGAAGAAATAATTTCTTCCACTACTAGGGTAAATAGCGGTTCTACAAAATCGCGGACTGCCTCAATGCCCGAATCGAGAAAATATGCGCCGATAATTGCTTCAAAAGTATTGCTGAGCAACGACTCTTTAGCAGTACCTCCACTTGTTGCTTCACCCCTGCCCAGCAGCATCCACTGGCCGATATCCAAGGCAGCAGCAAACTTTGCCAATTGCTTGTCTTCCACCAACAAGGAACGCAGGCGAGTTAGATCGCCTTCATTTTTATTTGAGTAATGGCGGTAGAGATATTGGCCACTTAGAAAAGTCAGCAAGGCATCGCCTAGAAATTCTAATAGCTCGTTGTCTTTGCTGACTGCTTTAGGATTTTCGTAAAGGTAAGAGCGGTGAGTGAGTGCCTGATTTAGCAGATCCGCTTCCTGAAAAGGTAGCCGTTTTAGTAAATCGCTCAATCTTTCTCTAATGCGGTCTTCTTCAGCAGAAAAATGGCGATTTTCTGGACGAGTTTGTTCTTGAGACAGGAGTCGCAGGACTTCTTGCTGTTGCTTTTCTACTTCTTTAATATCGGCTTGTGGTGCGGAGACAGCTTTTAGTAGTCGGGCAATACTATCCAGGGCGCGATAGGTGTTAGCGGTGGAAAATGGGACTTGGTGTGCCCAATCGTTGCGGACTTGGATAAGTTCAGTTACCAGGCCGTTTCCTGTAGAATTTAGCTTTTCGTTGAAAACTTTATCCCACTGCTTTGACATGACTAACAGCAGCATCGCAACATCTTCACTCAGAATACTGTCTGCTGATTTTTGTTTCAATGGTTTATGCTTAGGTAAGCAGGACTTAGCCTCTTTTTCCCAGCTATTGCTGTAAACTCCCTGCATTTCCTGTTTAAGATAAGGATACAATCCCTGACATAAGAGGTTTAAAGCTCTGTCAATTCGTCCGCGATTGCTAATAGCCATATGTTGTTTTTACTTGCCTTTCTTATTGCTACATTCAGAGTTGTGAGTTTTTCGTAAAAGCTGATTTTTTCAATAAAGTGGCTTATATTTAATTAGTTTATAATCTTTTGCCGATCGCCCTGAACGATCAACTGCTGGGGAGGAAGTCTCCCAAGTGCGAGCGTTTCTTCATTCTGCACGATCGTCGCATCAATTCTCAGCTATAGTCTATTAGGGGAAATTTTACACCAAATGGGATGATACCATAATCCTAAAACAGTGTAATTTTTACCCTATGTTGCGAACTTGCAGAACGTCGCGACGCGACAAATGGTTTAGCTGGCTGAGTGAGTCAATGGAAGCTTGGGATTTTTGCCGTCGGTGGTTCCACGCCACACAAGAAGAAGAAAAAGCCAGAGGCTACAAAGCGCGTTGCAACCTGCTTCTGGTAAAGGTTTTAGGCGTTAATATTGATGCCGTCAAGCGGTGGGGGCCGGGTTTTGAAAAAATGCCAGACCACCACAAGCGTACCTTGTCATACGCTGACACGCTGCGAGAGATGATAGAGGTTGTTGGCAAAAATGAAGATTTTTTGGAGGAGGTACTAGAACGAATCAAAAACAAATCTAAAAGAATAGGAGAATATTTACACTAAATTTGTGGTGTCAAGCGGGCTGGGTGTTGTATTTTTTGGATGTAGCACTCAACTAGCAAAAGCCTTTAATCACTGTGACACATAGTTTTTTATCCAATTTCAGCAGCGACGCCATTCAACTTCCCGCGTCCCTGCTAACTCCCGACGCAGCAAATCCTGAGAAAGAACCCCTCAAACATCTGCTGATAAGTTCTCCCCAAGCTGTCAGGAGTACAATTTACCTACTCCACGCGCGCGGGTACGCTGAGGTTGGTGTCTGGAGTCCCTGCTACCAACTGCTAAAAGTGGTGAGGTGATGAGTATTTTTGTGAAATACCTTCGCATCTAATAGATTCAGATTGCATGGTGCCCCGGAATTATGCTGTGTGCGAAACAATTAGGTTTGCTCTTCCGGGGCACCCCAGGCAGAGTGTCACTAAATTCTTGCTATTTTATATTAACTAAAAATTATTTTTCTGACATCCTTCGACCCACGCGCCCTGACCTCAGAAACCCGGTTTCTACGAAATTTTGCGACCAGCCACGAAAAATACAAGAAGAAACCGGGTTTCTCGCCTCCGATGCGATCGCCCGCGAGCCCCTCTCCCGGCGGGATCATCCCGCTGATCTCCGGCATTTGGACAGTAAATGTAAAAATATGTTGCAAACTTTATACTGCTGTGTTAAGTTTAGTTACATAAGGTTGAAATTAAACGAGGTTTCTGGTCATGGAAAACAAAAACGCAAAAGTTGGCTTCACTGAGTTTGCTGAAACCTGGAACGGCCGTTTGGCAATGTTGGGCTTCGTTATCGGCTTAGCTACCGAATTCCTCACCGGTCAAGGCATTCTCTCTCAAATCGGTTTGATGTAATCAGCTTAACTGCATACTAATAGCTGAAATTCAGGCGATCGACCCCATCACAAGTGCAAAAGCCCCCCGCTAATAAGTCCCCTTCACTTCACACGGAGGGGGCTTTTGCATTTTTAATCAAAAAATCCAACAAATTGCACAATCAAAAATCTTTTCCGTCTCAATATTTATCGCGAGACTAACTCCAGCAAACTAAGCAATTCCTACGGAATCCAAAATCCTCAATTTAGGAGTCAAAGCCGGATGTTTCACCAAACCGTCGCGTTTGTTAGTCCGCCCCCCGTTAAGTAAAATCATCTCCGACAGATCCGGCATTTCCTGCCAGCAGTGCGAGCAGAACCAATAAACGCGATTGTGGCGAGCGTGGCGGAGCAATTTAGAGGAGCAACAAGGGCAACTATTCATGATATTTTAAACCTTTTTTGAAGATATGGAGCGATAACCAAATCATTAGAGAGATTCACAAATGCCTGCACATCTCAATTCCAGGCACAAAAATAAAAAATCTCTTTCACTCACAGCTTTGAGCGTCGCGCAAGTAGCACTTTTGGAGGCCCAACAGTAACACCACAATCAAAAGCTGAACGCTCCAAGGAGCCCAAGAGAAACCCCAAATAAAACAACCCAACCCGGCCCAAGCCACAAGAACAAAAATATCTTGAGAGGTTTGCCAGTAAACCCAGACTGCTGCCAGAGAAACTATTAGTAGCAAAATGTAAGCTGAGGGCATAGTCGTCTTCTCCCAATGTGTCTGCCAACAGTCAGGAGCGATCCCTGACGTTCTGCTTAAACATAAAACTAAAACCTGAAGAACTTATGAAGACGAGTGAGTTGTTACAAAAAGTAAAATAATCCTGCTAGCTTATATTTTCCCGATACATCAGTAGGAATACTGTTCTCATGGCTGAGGCCGAATTCGGTTAAATGAACTCACTACCCATAGGGATTTAGGCATCCCTAATTGGTATCAACTTCACCTCAATACCAACAGGGTTGAAACTGATACCCGACTGAGGTTTTTAGTCTTAAGCTGACAGGACGAAAGGTACGGCGCCTAAATCGCTACATATATCCTGTTCGATCGCCCTGATTGGATCTAAGACACCATACCAAAGAAACCAAGTTTTTTTAACTCTCTTTGCTTGCAAAGCTATTGCTTGAAAAGCTGCATAATTCAATGCGGGCGATCGATCTATTCTTGCTCCCAGCCCAAAGCTTCAGCGACCTGAGCCGCCAAAAACATCGGTTCAAAAGGCTTAGCAATCACACTCACCACCCCCAAATCCGCGAACATCCGCCTGTCGCCAGCCAGAGCCTTAGCTGTCAATAAAATTACCGGAATGTGCTGCGTAGCCTTATTAGCTTGTAACTGTATAAAAGTAGTAGGCCCGTCTTGGTCGGGCATCATCACGTCCAATAGAATCGCATCAGGCTGTTCGGCAAGAGCCTTAGCAACACCCTCGCGACCCGAACTCGCGGTCAGGACTTCCCAGCCCCCCACCATCTCAAGACTGACTTGAGCCACTTCCCGAATATCTTCCGCATCGTCAATAACCAAGATGCGCTTGGCAGTCAAAATTAACATTTTTTTATGAATGAGAACTGATCATAGATTAGATGCGAAATGTGAATATTTTGTAAAGCAAATTATCTTACCTGATCGGACTTTACAGTAAATTTTCAAAACTGTATAGCAGATGTTGAAGGAAGAATGAACAAGGAAGACCGAAGTTGCAATCGAGCTGCAGGATTTCAACTAAGAACATCCTAACCGTCTGGCGCGGTTGCTGTAAAATATCCCACCCAAAAACAGCCGCTTTTCGACCTCAAATTGTGCTTTTTGCCCCCAGTCCCCAAACTGCCAAAAAGGCTGAGATTGTTTGTCGATGACTCGATCGAACAATCTGCACCAAATCAGTAACTTTGGGTACATTTGCGTAGAAATTAACTTTCAGTTGCCAGCCCCTCCGTCAGAAGTGGCAGACTTAAGAAAAAAGTGCTGCCCTCCCCCACAACGCTCTCCACCCACATCCGCCCCCCGTGCTGCTGCACGATACTGCGACAAATAGCCAGCCCCAAACCAGTACCTCCCTTCTGGCGAGAATCAGAAGCATCAACTTGTTGAAAGCGTTCAAAAACCATCTCCAGCTTGTCTGGCGGAATACCCCGTCCTTGGTCTTTTACAGCAATCACGATGTACCACGAGCTCGGAACTGGCAAATGCGGAGCGGCGGCCGGCTCAGGAAACAACAAAGATGGAGACAGCACCGACTTGTGCGCTGCTTTTTCTGCCAAATCCAGATTGGGGGTCAACTCCCCACTCAGCCAAACCGTAGCGCCGGAGGGAGAAAATTTTATCGCATTACTGAGTAAATTTGTCAAGGCTTGAATTAGCCGATCGGGAACAGCTTGCAATTGCGCCCCCACAGGCTTCACCGACAGAGTAACTCCCGCCTGCTGAGCCATTCCCTGCATCTCGTCAGCCGCCTGCAACATCAGCTCAGCGACATTGCAAGTTTGTTTGATGGCAGTGCTGTAACTTGACTCCATCCGCTCTAAATCTAGGATGTCGTTGACCAAGCGCACCAAACGGTCAGTGTTAGTGACAGCAATCTCCAGCATCCGCTTAGCTTTCTGGGGGTAAGCGTCCAGCAGGCCACTGTTAAGGAGGCCGAGGGCGCCGTGAATTGAGGTCATGGGCGTCCGCAGTTCGTGGCTGACAACAGAGATGAATTCATCTTTCATGCGCTCGACGGCAAGCCGCTCCGTAATATCCTTAAAAGTCACCACAGCTCCAATAATTTCGCCTTCTTCTCGCATCGGAGCGACAACGTACTCAACCGGAAAACTGCTGCCGTCTCGCCGCCAAAAAACCTCATCGGTGACGCGGCGCGCCTCTCCGTCTTCCAAGGTGGCTAAAATTTGAGAACTTACCCTTTGAGAACTTACCCTCGCCGGCAGCCGTTTGTCCGCCTGCGGTGCGGCGCAGTGTGGGACAAGTTCAGAGCCTGAATAGATGTCTGTTGCAGGTGAGAGTTGCTTGATCGCCTTTGAGGATTCTTCCTGTGCACGGTGTAAGCTTTCATAGAGCGGTCGATCGATCAATTGCTTCGATTCGCACCCAGCCATTCTCACCGCCGCAGGATTGACAAAAGTTACTTTTCCCTCTTTGTTCAACCCGCAAATTCCTTCTCCTGCGGAAAACAAAATCATTTCTGTTTGGTGGCGGAGTTGTTCAAAGGCTTTTTCGACTCGCTTGCTGTCGCTGATGTCGCGAGCGATTGTCGAAACCCCCGTTACCGCTCCAGTCGCGTCTTTAATCGGAGAAATCGTCAGGGACACATCTATCTGTTGACCATCTTTCCGCAAGTGTACGGTTTCGTAATGGTCGATGGTGGCTCCCGCCCTAATATTTTCCAAAATTTGGGGCATTTCCTTGGGGCGTTCGGGTATGGCTAAAATCTCGATCGACTGCCCCTTGATTTCCGCAGCACAGTAGCCATAAATCTTCTCTGCTCCTGCGTTCCAGCTCTGAATTGTCCCGGCGAGGGTTTTGCCGACGATGCCGTCGTCGGAAGACTCGACAATCGACGCCAAGCGCACGAGTTCGTCTCTAGTTTGCTTGTGTTCGGTAATGTCGCGACCCAAAATGACTATACTTTTGCGTCTGCCGTCGGGGTGAAATACGGGTACTTTAATCACGTCGTAGATTTTCACAGTACCGTTTGAGCGGAGAATCACTTCTTCTCCCCTAGAAAGCTCACCTTTTTCCCACGCTTCTCGATCACTCACCTCGCACGCCTGTAGCGCCTCGCGGTAAAAAATGCTGAGTTCTCCTAGCTGAGAATCTTTGAGACCACGGTAGTCTATTTGTTCTAGCTCGAACACTTCCAATATCGCTTGATTTGCCTCCTGCCACCTGCCCTCGCCATCTTTGAAACAGACAATATCTGGCATGGCATTCATCAGCAAGTCGAGATAGGAGTTTTCTCGCAGTGCAGTTTCTACCTCCGCCCGCTTGGCGATTTCCCGTTGCAGGTTTTCGTTTGCCGTTTGCAGCGAGTCCTTTAACAAACTTTCTGTAAAATTCCGTTCTTTAATTACTTCTTGAAGTCTGTGGAGTTCTACCGACAGTCGCCTGCGGGCAAACAAATTCTCTACCCGCAAGTGCAGTTGGGTGGGTTCGACAGGACTTACTATCACATCGTCTATTCTGTGTTCGAGTTGTTTTGCCTGCTGCGAGAATGGCTGCTCAGAAAGAGCAGGCATTTGGGATTTACTAACAAGTAAGAACGGTAAAAATATCGGCTCGGTGGCAGCTTTTAATGATTCTATCAGCGGCCCGATGCGATCGAAATTTGCCTCGTCGAGAATGCACAAGTCAAAAGCGATTTGGGGAAAGGGAAATTCGGAGTTGGGATCTAAAGCGTGATCGAGTACGATCACCTCATGCTCGGTGTTGAGGTGGGCGATCGGCAAATTAAGTTGTTGGTGGCGATCGACCAAGAGTAAAATGCGGCTCATTAGTTTGTTGATTTCCCCATGACTAATGATATGATGTCTGGTAACTTAACCATTATATGTTTGGTAGTCAGGACTTAAGTCCTCTTTTCTAGGAGGCAATGAAGCCTTCACTACAACAAATTTTATAGCCTTAGATCGACCGGACGCGATAGAAGTTATTAAGGCATTAAGTAGCCAGAGTTGAAGCCCCAATTTAATATAATTTGATAATTATTTAATTGTTTGTTGGTTCAAAAAATGACTAAGGACTAAGGACTAATTAAGGGGGCGGGTTTATATTTATTTGGTTTGGCAGTTCTATGAAAGCTGGTGCAACCCGCCCCTACAGCCTAATGACTAAGGACTAATGACTTTTTACGGCATTCCGATCGGAATCAAAGCATCTTCCGGCATACAGCTAGAGTAACGACTTCCTTCCGATAAAACCGCAATCAGCCTCACCTGCCAGTCGGGCATAATCTGCAAATCCGCCCAGGGCACTGCTACCTCCAAACATTTATCCACTCCCACTTGAGCGCGGCTAATGCGGGGCTGCCACTCATCGCCCTCTTCTGCTTCCTGAAACCAAATCGATTTCGTCAGCAAATTAATCTCTAACTGATGGTGGTATCTATAGTTTAGCGGTGCTTCGTCAGGCAAACCTGACAGCGGGATCAGACTGTTGTTCATCGTGCGATCGGGATAAAACCAGAACAGATTTAATTGCTGCGGGCAATCAATTCCCGGCCGCACGCCTACCTTGAAGTCGGCGCGAATGTAAAAATTCAAGTGGTCAACCCCGTACCAAAGACGCTGAATTGCCGAACTCCGGTGCATCGTACCCCTTGCTCCCCCAACTTCAATCCGACCGGCTTTGTCCCAATCCTGTTCGTTGCCGATACCGTCAATCACCGGGTGAATAAAGCTCAACGGCAGGTGGTCGCCTTGAACCTCGTGCACCTCTACTTGTCGCCGCACTTCCGGGGGTACGGGCTCGCCGAGAGCTTCGTAAATTCCCGCTACGTGTTCGCGGAATAGCTGGTCGAACATGGCATCTTGGTTCGACGTGTGGCCTTCGCCAAACCACCAGAACCAGTCGGAACCTTCGGCCGCATACAGCGCTTCCCAAGCTTCTGGGTTGCTTTCTTCTGTGGCCTCTGGATGGTTTGCCAGCATTTGTCTCGCAGGCCCTAACAAGTCCCAAGCGCGATTTTTCGCGGGATCGCCGATCCAAGTTGTGAGGGAACCGTCTACCCAGGAACCTGTGTGCAGTTGGGCTGCGGGAATTGTTTCGGTTGCTGGGAATTTGTCGAGAAATTCCGAGACTGTGACTAATTTGATATCTGGATTGTCGCTGAGAGTTTGATAGAGGGATTCTAAAAACGGTTTGCCGTCTTGGGGATAGAATTCCCAGCAATTTTCGCCGTCTAGGGCGATCGTCACTAACCAGGGATTTTCTAAAGCGGTTTGACCGTCGGGTTGTCGGTGCTTGAGAGTTCTGCCGATCGCTTCTAAGTGTCCCACTAAATCTGATGCTGCTTTTTCCGGTTCCATCGAACCGTAAGTAAACCCAATCAAGTCTGACAATCTGTGGTCTCTAAATACTATGGCTAAATCGCCGTCAGGAGTTTCTAAACGGTAAGGGCGATATAAGAATTCTGGTTCGTAGACATTCCCTGTCGCGTCGCGGTGGAAAAAGTGTTTAATTGTCCACCCCAATACTGCTTCGTCCGAGACGATCCATTTAAAGCCTTGTTTGGCAATGTAGGGCAAAATTTCCGGGCTGACTGCTTGTTCCGACGGCCACAAACCGCGCGGTTGGCACTCAAACCGGTCTTGATACATTTCCCAGGCTTTTCTCAGGTGTCGGGGAATATCTTCTTCCCACTGAAACCGGTGTTGTGGCAGCGTCATGTTTGGAATAGCTATTCGGCCGCCATTAGTGTCGGCAAGCAGCGGTAAAATCGGGTGCGTGTAGGGGGTTGTGGAGACTTCCAACTGTCCCTCAGCTTGCATTTTACGGTGCTGGGGAATGATGCGAGCGAGGATTTCTTTTTGTTTTGAGTAGATGTTTTTTCTGTCTACCAAACTAAAATTTTGTCCTTGTTTCAGCCACCCTGCAATATCGGGGTCGTCCCAAAACAGCGGGTCAATCCAAGCTAAATTGTGCCATGCCAGCAAGTCGCTAAAATCCTGCAATTTCCAGTTTTCCAAACACCACTGAATGCCTTTTTCCTGCCGCTGAGTGTAGAGTTGAGCGTAGCGGGGGTGTGGCTGAATAAGAGTGTGGTAATTGGCGTCAAAAAAGTGTTCTAAAATGAACTCTTTTTCTGGGAGGGTTAAAATTTCTGCTGACTTTAATGTCACCGTCAAGTAAGGGTCTAATGCTTTGTCTGCGATGCAGTCTTCTATCTGCAAAATCAAGGAGGGAACCAAGTTTACGGTTTGATGAAGCTTGGGATATTTTGCCAGGAGGAGCACTAAATCCAAGTAGTCTTTGACTCCGTGCAAGCGCACCCAAGGCAGTCGGTACTGAGCTGCTCCTGCGCTAGCTGATACTCTGGATTTGTAGAGCGGTTGGTGTTGGTGCCAAATGAAGGCTACATAAAGGGGATGAGACATTGAATTTAGTAATTGGTAATTGAATTTGGTAATTGGTAATTGGTAATTAAATTTGGTAATTGGTAATTGGCAATTAAATTTGGTAATTGGAAACAGTCAACAGTCAACTGGTAATTGGTAACAGTCAACTGTTAACATCCAACTGCCAACAGTCAACAGTCAACTGGTAATTGGTAACAGTCAACTGTCAACCGTCAACTGCCAACTACCAATTGCCAACTGACTAATTACATTACCTGTTCGACTTCGGCAATTTCTGGGATAGCCTCGCGCAGGCGACGTTCAATGCCCATTCTCAGAGTCATTGTGGAACTCGGGCAAGAGCCACAAGCTCCTTGCAGTCTCAGGTGTACCACTGGGCCGTCAATTTCTACGAGTTCGACGTTGCCACCGTCGGATATCAGGTAGGGGCGCATTTCATCGAGAACTGTTTCGACGTTATCTCTGGTTAGTGCTAGTGTCATATTTCGCCTCTGTGATGATTTCTTGCAATTGATGAAAGTTCGATTTGACTCAAGGGCAGCATTCTCAACCCGCGCGGGATTTAAGAAACCGGGTTTTTCGATAAAAGACTTAGGCGCTCAGGTGAACCCGCGGCAGGAAACCCGGTTTCTGTCACGCTGATGCTCGATCCCAATTAGCTCTCTTGTTCGATCGTAGCGTTACTTGTCGCCAAATCAAGTTGATTCTGATACGTTAATCAAAAAAACCCGTTTTATTTAAGAAATCGGGTTTTTGAAGCCGCTACACTACTGCTGGTTCTAGCAGTTTGACGTTGGAGTAGTTGAACTCGGTTGTTGTCAGTTGACCTTTTTCTTTCGATCGAACTACTTGCTTGGTCATGACATAATAGTCGCCTATCTTCTCAAAGGTATCTTCAAATTCGAGTTCTTTGATGATTTCGTCGGTTTGAGGGTTGCGGAAAACGGCATCGTAGTGGCTGGCCAAAGAACCTTCGGGTGTCTCTAAGCTTTTGTGCGTGTCAATTACGAAAGCCATGCGGCCCATCACCCGGCTGACTTGACAAATTGAGAGACCTCGGATTTTATAATTCGATCCCATTGAGTCGCCTTGCACCAAGATGTCCACAGCGTCGGTGCTGTCTTTCTCGCCCAGGGTGAAGCTATTTTTGCCGTGAGATTTTTCAAATGTCGAGCGTTTGCGGTGGGTGACAATATCGCGCATTTGGGTGTAGACGCTTTGCTGCACTTCCTCATCTTCAATGCCCGTGACTTCCACGCTCATGTCGGGTTTGATCCAAACATGACCCGTATATACTTCGTCGCCCTGTTTGAGTTCAATATCGGCACTGTAACCGGGAAAATTGGCATCCCAGGTATAGCGGTGTTCGTAAGCAGCGCGAAACAAATCGCGAGCGTTGGCTTGCTCTGTCATAAATCCCTCTTTCTCTTGACACCCATCTAGTTTAGCTTAACCGCGAGAAGCCCCACATTCACTGGGTAGGGGAGTTACCCGCACTCCTGGCGAGCACTTGTTGGGGGTGCTGCTGGGCTGGCAATTAGGGCGCAATAAGAATTTACTTTCTCTATCGGTTGCTATGATTTGAAGATAAAGTCCCAAAATGCCTGGTTATTGAGAGGGCGATGGGTCGCAAGCCAGACACCAGTCTTAGTTATGGGTTATGTTGAAAAAACTTGTGTCCGCTTTTTAGGGGTTGCACCCGCAGGTAACTATTAGATTCCCCCTTAATAAAATGCTAGAAACTGTCTACAAACACTTAGAAACATTGCAGGAACAAGCTAGGGAATTGCCACCCCCTCAACAGGCAATTTTTACAAAAGTTTTGGAAGATTTATCAAATTCTCTACACGAAATGGCAGGCAGCCGCTTGTTTGAAAGCGCCACAAATAACGCGGCAAAGCTGGTTGAAATTGAAAAAAATAATCGCCTCTTGGAACGCACTGTAGCCCAGCAAGTAGGGCAAATTAGACAGCTACGGGAACAGTTGGAAAAACAAATCAGCCAGCATCGCAGGGACAATCAAGCATTAACTAAAAGTGAAGCAAAACTGCAAGGTATGCTCCGTAATTCTCCGGATCTAATTAGCATTATTGGCTCCGACGGACGAGTTCGATACCACAGCGGATCTCTACAGCGGCTTTTGGGTTACAATCCCGAAGAAAGAATTGGCAAATTTCACGGCGAGTTAATCCATCCAGACGATTTGCTGGCTTGGCAGACGTATTTTGGTAAGTTGTTAGAAGCTCCCGGAATTGGGGGGACAATTGAATATCGGAAACGCCATGCTGACGGTTCTTGGATCTACATGGAGTCGATAGGTAACAGTTTGCTTTACGATTCTAGCGTGCAGGGAATTATAATTAATTCGCGGGAAATAGGGGAACGGAAGCAAGCCGAAATTGCAGTCCGAGAGTCGGAACTCCACTACAGAGTTATGTCGCAAATTACTTCGGATTTTGCCTATTCTTTTAAGGGGCAGCCCGACGGCAAGTTTGCCTGCGAGTGGGCGACAGAAGCTTTTGAGCGCTGCACCGGTTGCGTTCCTGAAGAATTAGAATCGTTTGGTTGGTGGAACTCTGAACTCGTTCATCCCGACGACAGGGAAATGCTCATTAAACAGTTAGAAGGCTGTACTTTCAGCCGCACTGGAGCTAATGAGTATCGCATTATTAATCAAAAAGGCGAGGTGCGCTGGGTGCGGGACTACTGGCAAGTGGTGTGGGACAAAACTGCTGAACGGGTTGTCCGTTTGTGGGGTGCTTGTCAGGAAATTACCGATCGCAAGCAAGTAGAATTGAAAGTGCAACTCGTTAACCAAGTTTTACAAGCCCAGATAGCATCGGCGCCGCTGGCGATTAACTGTACCAGCAATGACGGCAATACCGTTGTTTGGAACCGCGCCGCCGAACAACTTTTTGGCTGGACTGCGGTTGAGGTTTTAGGGAAACCTTTACCGAATATTCCTGAAGGCCAAAAGCAAGATTTTTACGCGCTGCTAAAGTCTGCGTCTAATGGCAAACCGCAAAACGGTTTGGAAATATCTTTGTTGAAAAAAGATGGTAGTTCGATCGATGTTTGGCTTTGGGCCGCACGTGTGCGAGATGCGGGCGGCCAGACTGTCGGCAGTATCAACATATTTTCTAGTCTTTCAGAACGCAAGCGCATAGAGGAAGAGCGCCAAAAACTAGCAGCGATGAAAGATATGGAGGAACCTTTTTGGGCGCGCTATGTCAGCCCTCCAAAAACTCCGAAAAAAAAGGGCGGCGGGTAATTCTATCAAGCACAAGTTAAAAGCATTAAAAGTGCAAAAGTGTAATCTTATGCTTGCAATATCCTTTCCGGTCACATAACCTATTTGATGTGAGTCGTTCGAGCAGACATAATATGATAAATACACCGCGCTAAGCTGTTGTGCATTTAAATAGGGCTTGTTGAATATATTGATCGCACTTGATATAGCCTGGGTTTTGCTCGCGTGATCGAGAGTTGAGTGCAAGATAAACAGGTAGAATAGGTCAAAACCCGTGCATCACAA